>JAISKP010000210.1 GCA_031260885.1 Eubacteriales Family XIII. Incertae Sedis bacterium | reverse complement strand
ATGTTTCAAATATTGAAGCGGAACTGGGGGTAAAACTGGTTGATCGTGCCAATAAGAACAATGAACTCTCGCTGACCGCAGAGGGACGCGTCCTGATCGAGGATATCCTGCGCATCAATATCTGTTACCAGCATTTGATGGAACTAAAACAACAGCTCAAGAAGGATTCTTATTATAATGCGCTGCGGATCGGTTCACAGGCGAAATTCGGAACCCGTATCGAAGAGATCATTCTCGGTAATTTTATGGCACAACATCCACAAATAACGATCGAGCAGATCAAAATGAATCTGAAAGATCTGCTCAATTTCCTGCAGACAGGAAAACTGGACGCGGTGTTTCTAAATGTTGCAGAACATATCCAGATAGAAGATGTCCTGCTGGAAATCCCGGAGAAAGAGAACATCGAAAGTATTTTCCTCGCCGAGGAAAAATCGTTATTCCTTGGGATTTCAGACACATATCTGCCGGAGATCACCGATGAAGCGCCCTTCGCGAAGTTTAAAGATTTCAACTTCGCATTCTCTTTTCCGCTGCTGAAAGACGGATTCTCGGATAAGATGATCCTGTCCTTCGAACAGCATGCCCGAAAAAGTGGATTCATTATTAAAAACACCTATTACGGCGCAAATGATCCCACCATCTTGAAACTTGTCACAAAGATGCCGATCGCAATTGTCACAACGAATATCCCGGCACGAATGGATGGCGTAAAATTCATCCGTATATCGGACTGGGAATCCTATACGAGAATCTACTTCTTGTTCCAGAAAAACAGCAAGAAAAGTGCGTTGGAAAACCTGAAACAAAATGCGCTGGAATTTCTGAATCAAAAGTCATTCAACTCGGAATCCTGATAGAACACGCCTATTTGTGCTTCGGGATCCTTTGAGTATGAGGATTTATATATGGGACGATAACGGAACGAATCTGATAGGAGGAGCGCATTGGAAAACAAATACAAATCACTGTTCACGCCGACAAGAATCGGAAACGTGGAGCTCAAGAACCGCTTCGCACTTGCCCCCATGGGGCCACTGGGACTCGGCGATGCCGACGGCGGATTCAATCAGCGCGGCATCGATTTCTATACGAGACGCGCCCAAGGCGGCACAGGTCTTATCATCACAGGTGTGACGTTTGTGGATGATGAGGTCGAAGAGCACGACATGCCAAATACGCCGAGTTCAACGCACAATCCGGTTCACTTCGTGCGCACGGCGCGTGAGATGACCGAACGTGTACACGCATACAATTCCAAGGTTTTCATACAACTCTCCGGCGGATTCGGACGCGTGACGATCCCGACAAATCTCGGAGAACATCCGCCTGTGGCACCCTCGCCGATCATGCACCGTTGGTTTGATCGTGTATGCCGTGAACTGACACAGGAAGAAATTCGTAAAATTGTAACAAAATTCGGAGAAGGCGCATATCATGCGAAACGCGCAGGCTTCGACGGTGTACAGATTCACGCTGTCCATGAGGGGTATCTCATCGACCAGTTCGCGATCGCGCTCTTCAATCTGCGCACGGATGCGTACGGCGGCAGCTTAGAGAACAGGCTGCGCTTCGCTCGTGAAATCGTGATGGAAATCAAACGTACCTGCGGCGAAGACTTCGTCGTCACGCTGCGTTACAGCCCCAAGAGCTTCATCAAGGAACTGCGGGATGGTGCACTTCCGGGCGAGGAATTCATCGAAAAGGGTCGCGATATGGAAGAAGGTCTGCTCGCAGCGAAACTGCTCACGAGCTACGGTTACGATGCCTTGGACGTCGATGTCGGTTGCTACGATGCTTGGTGGTGGAGTCATCCGCCGATGTATCAGGAGAAAGGGCTTTACCGTCCATACGCAAAGGCCGTTAAAGGCGTAATCGATGCCCCTGTCCTCTGCGCCGGGCGCATGGACGATCCCGATATGGCTGCAGCCGCAATTGAGGACGGTACCTGCGACATCATTAGCCTTGGTCGTCCGTTGCTTGCGGATCCTGACTTCGTACAGAAGCTGCGGCGCAATGAAATTGCGTCTATCCGTCCTTGTCTTTCCTGTCAAGAGGGATGTATGGGACGCATCTCAGAATATTCTGCCATCAACTGCGCGGTCAACCCTCAGACCTGCCGTGAACGTGCGGCTGCTTATAACCCTGTTCATACGCCGAAAGACGTACTCATCGTCGGCGGCGGTCCGGCAGGCTGCGAAGCGGCTCGGGTTCTTGCAACGCGCGGACATAGACCGCACCTCTATGAAAAGAGCGATCGACTCGGCGGCAATCTGATTCCGGGCGGGATCCCGGATTTCAAGGAAGATGATCGCGCGCTTGTCAAATGGTATGCACATGAACTCGATCGGCTCGGCGTACCCGTTCATTTAAATGCGGGACTCGATGCGGCAAAGATTAAATCCATACCGCACGACGCACTGATCATCGCAACAGGCGGCACCCCTAAAACGTTCTCTCTCGGCGACACGCCGCTGTTGACTGCAGCGGATGTATTGACAGCAAAATCAGATCCCGGGGAAAAGACGGTGATCATCGGCGGTGGTCTCGTAGGTTGCGAACTCGCCCTCTGGCTTGCGCAGAAAGGCAAAGACGTGACGATCGTCGAAGCGCTGGACAGTATTCTCGCTGTCAACAGACCGCTCTGTCACGCAAACAGCGACATGTTGGAAAGGCTCATCCCACATCATGGCGTTCAGGTCTACACAAATGCAAAGGCAAAAGCATACCGGGACGGAAACCTGACGGTTGCATCACCGAACGGCGACCGGCAAATCGCATGTGACAGCGTGATCCTCGCGGTCGGCTACGCATCCACGGACAGCCTCTATCGCGAACTCGAATTTGATGAACCGGATAGTTGGTTGCTCGGCGACGCACGTCGTGTTTCAAATATCATGTACGCCGTATGGGATGCCTTTGAGGTATCGAACAGCCTGTAATCAGCGTATTGAAGCGTATTAAAATAACCGTCTGACTGCTGATCAGACGGTTATTTTTGTTGCTTTTCTTAAGGTAGAGCGGATTGCCGGAGAATTAGTCCGCGACGACTTTTTTACCATTGTAGTAGCCGCAGACGGGACATACCCTGTGTGGGAGCTTCGTGCTGTGGCAATGAGGACATACCGAAAGTCCCGGAGCCGATTTTGCCATATTCGGTGCTCTGCGCGAATCACGCTTTGCTTTTGAAGTTTTCCTCTTTGGAACTGCCATGTTCTACACCTCCTTACCCGATCAATCTATTGTTACTTCCTTAACGGAAATCTTTTGCAAACGCAACCATTGAATTATACACAAAAACGCATCTGTCTGTCAACCATTTACTTGGTCAATGCATAAGTATCCCGTGCAATCACGAGTTCCTCATTTGTCGGAATCAGCAGCAGCTTCACTTTTGAATCGTCCGCGCTGATGATCGTTTCTTTACCGCGCACCTTATTCTTGACGAGATCAAGCTTGATGCCGAGGCGATTCAACTCGTTCGTAATCAGTTCGCGCATGTCGATGTCATTTTCTCCAACGCCGGCGGTAAAGATGATTGCATCGAGTCCGTTCATCTCCGCCAGATAAGCACCGATGTAGAAACGAACGCGGTGTGCAAAGACTTTCAGCGCAAGAATGGCGCGTTCGCTGCCTGATTTGACGGCCTCTTCGATGTCGCGGAAGTCGCTGCTCACACCGGAGATGCCGAGGACACCCGATTCTTTGTTCAGGATGTTGATGACCTCATCAGCGCTCTTGCCTTCTTTTGAGGCGATAAAGGAGATAATCGCGGGATCAAGATCGCCGGAACGCGTCCCCATGACGAGTCCTTCAAGCGGCGTGAACCCCATCGAAGTATCGATGCACTTTCCGTTTTTGATCGCGGAGACACTTGCGCCGTTGCCGAGATGGCAAGTGATCAACTTTAACTGGGAAAGCGGTTTATCGAGGATTGCAGCCGCACGCTCTGCGACATACTTATGGCTGGTTCCGTGGAAACCATACCGACGAATGCCATATTTCTCATAATATTCATAAGGCAGTGCATAGATATAAGACTCTGCGGGCATCGTCTGATGGAACGCCGTATCAAATACCGCGACCATCGGCGTGCCGGGCAAAAGCTCCTTACAGGCCGTAATGCCGAGCAGATTTGGCGGATTGTGCAGCGGCGCAAGCTCGACGCAGTCTTCCAACACCTTGATCACGGTGTCGTCAATGATGATAGATGCCGCATATTTTTCACCGGCATGCACGACGCGATGCCCGATCGCACCGAGTTCTTCCATCGAAGAAATGACGCCGTAGTCCTTGTTCGTAAGTGCAGCGATCACCTGCGCAATCGCTTCCTTGTGATCCTTCATCGATGTTTCGATGACCGCCTTTTCCGCAGCACCGACCTTCTCATGTTTGAGGACGGAACCGCCGAGTCCGATCCGTTCGACGAGACCCTTTGCAATAAGGGACTCATTTGTCATATCGAGTACCTGATATTTCAGTGAAGAACTACCGCAGTTGATTACCAATACTTTCATCTTTGCCTCCCGGAACTTTGCAGCGGCACAATCGGATTCCGTTTAAAACGAGCACCCGCCCTGCCGCCGATCATCAACAAGCCTAATAACATTCGGACAAGTATTCATTATACCTGTTCTTCTGTATCGCTTCAAACAGTTTTTGGATTTTTTTGAAGATCTGAAAACCCTGAGAGGGATCCGGTTTCGGCGATTCTGCGCAGATCGGACGCCAACGCATCAAAATGCGAAAGTGTTTCAAGTCCTTTGAGCAGTTCCTGCTCTCTGTTCGGATTTGTGATGATGGGAATGCGCAAACGCCCGCTGCCTTTCATCCGTCGAATGAGCCTTGCACCTTTATCGTTGAATGCAAGCACTCTGGCATAGGTACCCCCCGCATTGATCGCCCGCATGTCTTCCTTGGTGAGACCCGCCAGCGTATGCAAAATAAGACGACGTATGCGTGTCTGCGTGTACCGCTTCGTGTCGACACGGTCTATGAGATCGGACATATCCACAGCTTCGCGTACCGCGTCCGCAAGCCTGTTCTCAAGCCCTTCTGTCGCGGATAAAACTTCGGACAAGCTTTTTCGATCCGAAACGGCGACGCGGTAGCAGAGCAGCTGCATAAAATCATCCAGAAACAACGGGCGTTCATCGCCCTTTGCCGCTTTTATGATATCCCGGCTCGCCGCAGGGATGAATTTCTGTGCCGTCTTTAAGTCCCCACGCCGCAACATATCCCGAATCGCAGTCGCACCGCGGAAATCTTCGTTTTCGCTACGTTTTACAGGAATGAATTTTATAATTGCACGCTGCTGCAGCATCTGTTTCAGATATTCCACGGCAAGCGTATCGTTCGGTGCATTCAATACCGCAGCCCCACTGCTGCCGACGAGCGCTTCGAGCGCGCGATGCCGCGCCGCAGGATAGGAGATCCCTTCCGCCATATATTCTTTGACTTTTGCGTTAAATTCCGGGCTCTTTGCCGTCAGATACGCGGCGGCGCTCAGTTTGGATGCGTCTCCGCTCTCGCTTCCGAAAGACAAAAAATCAATACAGCCGAGTCCGTTCAAAATCTTCACGGCACCCTTTGCAAAATACTCCGCGTTGCCGGCGGCATATACAAAAGGCAATTCGATTACGAGATCGATTCCGTTCCGAACCGCCATGTCCGCCCGAACCCACTTGCTGAGCAAAGCCGGCTCGCCACGCTGCACAAAATCGCCGCTCATCACAGCGAGCGTCGTCTCCGCACCCGTAAGCCGCAGCGCTTCATTCAGATGGTAGGCATGTCCGTCGTGAAACGGGTTGTACTCAGTGACAATCCCGAGCACCTTCCCGGCGTCTTCGCCCATAACATCGGGTCTTTGAGCTTCCATCGGCACGGTTAAATCTCACCCTCCACGCGCGTTCGATAAGCGAGATCTTTGATCTCACTCCGATTTTCTTCCAGTTTGCTACCGATGGATTCGAAGGTGTCTTGAAGGGTCGAATACATCTCGCCGAAATACTTATTTTCAAACAACTCCATCTGCTGTTGAAAATCGAACAAAATCTTGTCAATATATTCAAAAGTGCCCATCTTGAGCGTCTTACAGCGATCCTCCGTTGAGCGCAGAAGCTCTTTGCTCTGGAGCTTCGCCTTCTCCGTGATCTGATGTTCATCCACTAAAATCTCAGCCTGTTTTTCGGCGTCGCGAACGATGATCTCCGCCTCATGCCGCGCTTCATCGAGGATGCGCTGACGCTCGTCTTTGATGAACTGTGCCTGCTGGATCTCGTCCGGAAGCACCTGACGTATCTCTTTTGCAATTTCAAGTAGTTCGCTTTTATCTATAATAATCTTGCCGAGCAGCGGCACAACCTGACTTGTTTCACATATTTCTTCAACTTCATCCAATAAGTCCAGTACTTTCATGATCCAGTCTCCTTTTCCGGGTAATCATCGGTTCGCTGCATATATTCAAACATGATACGGGTTGATTGTCAATTGAACCCGAAAATCAATCCTGTTGTCGCTTCTGCATATAGTCCAGCACGCGCGGGGGAACAAGCCCGCTGACATCGCCGCCAAATCCGAATACTTCTTTAACGATGCTGGAACTGACAAATGAATTGGCGGGGTCGGTCATGAGAAAGATTGTCTCAACGCAATCTCCGTAAAGCCTGGCATTCATCTGCGCCATAACCAGTTCATACTCAAAATCCATCGACGCACGCAATCCTCGGATCACAACGTCGACATCGTTCGCTTTCACATAATCCGCAAGAAGCCCCTCGAACGTATCGATGACCACATTGTCCAGTTCATCCGTTGCAAGAGCGATCATCTCTGCACGTTCTTCTGCCGTATAAAACGGTCTCTTTGCACTGTTGTTCAGGACGCCGACGATCAGCTGATCGCAGCGCTTTGCACCCCTTTTGATGATGTCGAGATGACCGTTTGTGATCGGGTCAAACGTGCCCGCATACAACATTTTACGAATACTCATCTCTGAAAGCTACACCCTTTCATATAGGTCAATCCCGGTTTTGCCGTATTTCCTTGCCCTGAGCTTTTCAAAACTTTCATAATCTGCGGAGGGGTTGTCGGCACTCCGTTCGAACACGACAAATCCACCCTCGTTTATAATATCACAACCGATTACAATTTGCATGATCTCGTCATAATATCCTGCGCTGTAGGGCGGATCAGCGAAGAGAATGCGCCTTGTAGATCCTGCACATCCGATCCGCATGAGCGCACGTTTGAAATCGCCTCTGACGATTTCCGCGTTGCCGACGCCGATGGCGTCCAAATTTCTTTTGACCAAGGCGAGGCTCTGCGGCGAAACGTCGCAAAAAAGACATCTCGAAGCACCGCGAGACAACGCTTCAATGCCGAGCGCCCCTGTACCCGCAAAGAGATCGATGATCTCGGCACCGACGACCGCTTCACCGAGCATGCTGAATACGGCACCCTTCACCTTGTCGGCGGTAGGTCGGATCGCATCTCCGGCGGGAGAATATAGCTTTCGCCCTCTATAGATTCCCGCGATGACTCTCACATACGCTCCGTTCTGCCATTCCACAATGACCAACAATCATATACGCTACTTTGTAAAAAACGAACCACACTCATATGCCGAAATCCGATACCGCACTGAACTGCGCTTCAATGTATGCGCGCAATGCGCTGTTTTCCGGACTTTCCAGCCTTGGATCCGCTTCGAGCACACACGCCGCCTCATCCCGGACACGCTGGAGAATGCGTTCGTGCCGCACAAGATCTGCCAGATGAAGTTCCGGCACACCGTGCTGCCGGACGCCGAACAGGTCGCCCGGACCGCGCATTTCAAGATCCTTTTCCGCAATGACAAATCCGTCGTTCGTCTCGGTCATGACCGCGATGCGCGCCGCCGCCTCTTCGGTCTCACTGTCCGTAACCAGCACACACCAAGACTGCTCGCTTCCACGTCCGACGCGACCTCTGAGCTGATGAAGCTGGGCGAGCCCGAACCGCTCCGAATTTTCGATGACCATCATCGTCGCATTTTTCACATTCACGCCGACTTCGATCACCACGGTAGAAACCAGAACATCGATCACCCCGTCAGCAAATTCGGACATGATGCTGTTTTTCTCGGATGATTTCAGATTTCCATGCAGAAGTGCGACCCGGTAATCCCGAAAACGCCCTTTCAATTCCTCATAAATGCTTTCGGCGGAGCGCAGTGCTGACGCACCCTCCGCATCCTCAATCAGCGGCGCAACGACGTAGATCTGTCGCCCTTTTCGCATCTCTCCGAGCGCAAAATCATAGACATTTGAACGCCCGCGGCTATCCGAATGCTTTGTGATGATATCCTTTCTGCCCGGCGGGAGTTCATCGATGACAGAGCTGTCCAGATCACCGTAAAGGATGAACGCAAGCGTCCGCGGAATCGGCGTCGCAGACATCACGAGGACATCCGGGGATCCGCTGCCCTTTTCGGAGAGGCTGATCCTTTGGTTCACGCCAAAACGATGCTGTTCGTCCGTGACGGCCAGTCCCAGTTTCGCAAACGACACATCGGGACGAAGCAGTGCGTGCGTTCCGACGATGACGTCAATCTGACCGGAGGCAAGCCCTTCAAGGATCTCCCGTTTTTCTGCCGCCTTTGCCGAGGAGGTCAGCAGCGCAACCCGAAAACGCTCCGAAAAGAACCTGGTAAGTTCTTCGTAATGTTGTTTTGCGAGAATCTCGGTCGGTGCCATCATCGCTGCCTGTGCGCCGTTTGTAATAGCCTTATAGATCGCCGCTGCAGCAACTGCGGTCTTGCCCGATCCGACATCGCCCTGCACGAGACGCCGCATGGGCTTTTCTGATTCCATATCCCGGTAGATCTCCGACACTACACGCTTCTGCGCACCCGTAAACACAAACGGCAGCAGTCTTTCAAACTCGGATCCCTCCGGCTTCGTCGAAAATCTGATGCGCTTCTCACCACCGTCATGGGCGATACGCAGGATTCGCAGTCCGACATGAAGAATGAACAATTCTTCAAAAATAAGTCTGTATTTTGCGGCGGAAAGCGTCTCTCGGTTTTCCGGAAAATGAATGTGCTCGAGCGCATAAGAAATGCCGCAGAGCTTCGCGCTGTTAAGGATCTGCTTCGGCAGATACTCAGCGATATCGGATGTTGCGGAAAGCGCCGCTTCATGCCAGCGCCGCAGATCTTTTTGGGTCAGACCCGCTGTGGCGCGATATACCGGCACGATCGGTCTGCCGGATTCCGCTTCATCCGCAGCAACCGCTTCAAACTCGGGATGGATGATTTGCAGCTTCCCCATATTCCGCTGCGGTGTTCCAAAGAAGAGAAATTCACGATCTTTTGTGAATATTTTATCAAGATATGCCGCATTGAAAAATACGATTTCAACGGCTCCCGTATCATCCGCAACAAGAAATCCGAACGGTAGCCGTTTGCCACGCGGAGAATACGCCGGTCGCCGGTTCACGGAAAGTATGCGCGCGCGAAAAACCGCCGGGACACCCGGTTGTAGTGCGTCCAGCGTCACGCGATTGCGCCTGTCTTCGTATGTCCTCGGGAATGAATACAGAAGGTCTTTTACGGTATGAATGTCCAGTTTTTCGAGGAGCGCCGCTTTCTTTGCGCCTACCCCCTTCAGACTCGATACAGATAACGAAGCGCCGCCGTTTTCGGCACCGCTGTTACTTTGCATATGTCGTTACCACGATGTTTCGTTTTGAAAAATTTTTTGATCGGATACCTGTGATGATGATTGACAGCCGGTTTACGGAAAGTCCCGTGATCATCGGTACGTCGGATCGGATCGCTTCAGCGAGCGCAGCCGCCGTGTTCTTAATGCCGGCACCGAACCTGACGACCACATAAACCGTCATATCGACAGCGTGTTCGGTGAGCGATGCCTTGAGAAAAGTCAGGTCGTCACTGTTTGGTTTTTCAGCGCCGCGCGACAGTCTGCCTTTCGGACCGGATACGATCATTTTGCCGTTCAGTCCTTCGATTGCATGTTTTGTGATATTGCCCAGAACTCGTGTGTCAAACTTGACAGAACCCAGCTCCGCTTTTTCAGTGTACAGCACTTTTCAGTGTACAGCCTGTCTGCTATACGGCTCTTGTGACTTTTCCCGAACGCAGACAGCTTGTGCAGACATTCAGGTGCTTTATGCTGCCGCCTTCACTGACCCGCACAGACTGGATATTGACATTCCACTTTCTTTTCGAGTGGCGATTGGAATGCGAAACATTGTTTCCCGATACCTGGCCTTTTCCACAGACCGCACATTTTTTTGACATTGTGTTACACCTCCGATGTTCTCTGTTATAATCGTCCTGTATCGTGATGAGCAGTTCCGCAGGATGCGACCGTCTGCTCCGATTTTACAAACGTACATCAAGAATTTTACCACAGATATTTTAGTACGGCAAGCGAATTTGTACTGAATTCGCACCGATCTGCAATAATATGCTTCCGCAAGGTATTTTGATTTGAACTCGCCATACTGTCTTTTTCAACATAGTCATCAAGGCTCAGGATCTTTGTCTGATTCGGTCAAGGCAGGTGCGTCCTGTAAGGTAAGAATTGCCCTATTTGTAACGAAGTTCGAGCATGAACACGTGCGTGTTTTCATGCATCTTCTGCTCGTACAGGATCTCCTCAATATTCCTGTTGGTCTCGAAGATAAACTGCATTGACTCTTCGTCTATAGTCATATCATTTGCAGCGACCTCGATCAATTGAGGTTCGCCGTTTTTCACTGCGGATGTGGCAAAAGATTCAAAGGCGTCCCAATTTTCGGCAAACCTGCCGCTCTTTTCGTAGTAAAGGAAAGCGTCCGAGGTGC
>JAISKP010000199.1 GCA_031260885.1 Eubacteriales Family XIII. Incertae Sedis bacterium | reverse complement strand
AGAGTTGCCGCATAATCATTAATAGCTGTAATACTTTCTGCTACCGCTACCGTACCAACAATCGTCCAACCCAAGCCTGTTAAATCAGTAGCAGCGATATTATCAGCCTGAACTGCTTCCGCAACAAAATCTATGCTAAAATCAAGGTCTTGGAACTCATTACCCCATGTTTTAGGAATCGTAAGCGGATTAACAAGTTCTGCCACAGCATTAGGCGCAAAGATCGCAAGTGATGTTCTGTTTGCAGTTCCTGTGTAGTACCAGTAACCAACAGTATCATCGCCTGCCGCCGTCGGAACAAATGTATATCCGTTGGCTTCAGCAACTAACACGCTGTTATCAGCAAGCAATCCCTGAATGGCACTAATAATCGCAGGAGAAGCGCTCGCGGGAAGAGTAACTGTTGCCTTCACACGAAGGTATGCATCCAACGAACCTTTATTTACTACACGTGTATACTTATCAATCTCTGTGCCCGGGGCTACATCAATCCAGTCAATACCAGTAAAGCTCGCGTCGATTTTTGTCCAATCGACAATATTGTTACCCTTTTCCTGTAATTCAATTTTTACGTTACCGGTAGTAACTACGTTCGTTGCCGTGTCTGATGTATCCGTAAATAACATCAATGTCCCGCTGATTGCGAGAGCCAATACCAGCACGATGGCCAGAACGCCCAGCGTTACTTTCTTCTTCATTGTGATTGCCATTGTTTTTCTCCTTTTACTAAAACCAGTGCTAAAAAGTATCTGTCAACAAACCTGATTGTTTGCTTGAACCAAATTGAATCGCCTGCGCTTACGGGCTGACGCCCTCTCCCGGCGGAGACGTCTGCTGCCCTTCCGGATTTTCTGTTCCTTCCGATCCGGTGCCCGACCCTGTATCTGAACCTGTGCCTGTAGAAGCGCCTTCTGAACCGCCGGTGCCCGCAGGATCACCTGTGCCTTCTGAACCGCCGGATCCTGCCGGATTTCCCGCACCCTCCGAACCTGTGCCCGAACCGGCACCAGATCCTGAACCTTCCGATCCCGATTCCGTATCCGAACCCGATTCGGAATCATCTTCTTCGTCCGCACCCTCAAGATCCTCTTCTGAGGAAAGACCAAAGGGTCCGACGCTACTGAAATCGCTCATCATCCTAATTGCGGTGATCGAGGTCTCGCTGCGGTCCGTGAAGATCGCATAGGTTCCTTTGATCGGCGTCACGATGACCGCGCAGGTGAGCAGCACGATGATTACGACGATATAGGCGGTGACTCTATGCCTCTGCAGCATCGGAGACCCCCCTATTCGGTTTGAGCAACACTGGAATGATAAAGAGAATTACAATGAAAGCGACGAAGATGAGCCCGATGCCCAGCCCCTTCTTTGTGCCGAGCTGCAGCAGCACGTATCCGAGCAGCGGAAGATACAGCTTTGCGGCTTTGCCCACGAACTGATCGAAGGAGACCGCGCCGTCCGCATCTTCGTTTGCATCGCCCTTGGTCACAAAGGTGCGCGCCTGCGCGTCGACGGAAACGATTCTGTGGGTGACAACGGTGTCCCCCGAGAAGGTGTACGTCACGACGTCGCCTGTTTTTAAGGTGTCCGGAGAAGTGTGTGTGTTGATGAAAACAACGCCGCCGACATGATAACTCGGCTCCATGCTGCCGGAAAGAACAGCCATCGGCTTTACGCCAGCCGCCTGCGAGATAAGCAGCGCTGCTGCAATGATAATGACTAATAGGAGAATCCCAACGCCGAGTGCATTGCTAATCTTAGCGATAACCTTCAAAAGGTAATTCCTTCGGTATTCCACCCCACGGAGATTCTTCCGAGCTGTCGGAATTTATAACGCGCCCGGCTGGATCGAAAATATCCAGCCGGAGCGGCGCTACAAATTCGAATCTGGCCCCCCCGAATTCTCATTTGTATAATTATATTATGTTGTGACTTAATACATAATTCGTACCGCATTCCGAAAATTTAAGGTCATTTTAAAAAATATACAAAATAATCAGAATTTATTTTTTGTATGTCTCGTCCGATGTATAATGTAAAAAGCATGGAAATTTCACATTGAGCATTGGAGGCGGACGTGAGTGAAATAATGAAAATCGCAGCAGCGGCAAAAAAGGACAGCTTCCGGATGGCGGCGCTGACCGAAACGCAGCGCAACAACGCACTTGCCCGAATCGCGGCAGCTCTGGATCGCACGCGCGACGCCGTCACGGCGGAAAACCGGCGCGACCTTGCCGCCGCCGAGGCTGCCGGGCTTCCGGATCCGATCATCAAACGTCTTAAATTTGACGATCGGAAGCTCGACGACGTGATCGAAGGCATTCGGGAACTCATCGCGTTGCCCGATCCGATCGGACGGATTCTATCCAGACGTCAACTCGACGAAGGGCTGATCTTAGAACAGCTCACCTGCCCCATCGGCGTCATCGGCGTCATCTTCGAGTCGCGCCCGGACGCCCTCGTGCAGATCGCGACCCTATGTCTCAAAAGCGGCAACTGCGCCGTGCTCAAAGGCGGCAGCGAAGCGTTCCATACGAATCGGATCCTCGCGGATGAGGTCGCCCGCGCCTGTCAAAATGAAGATGCCGAAATTCCAAAGGGTTTCCTCACGCTGCTCGAAACGCGCGAGGACATCGCCGATCTTTTGAAATGCGACGAATCGATCGACCTCATCATCCCCAGAGGATCAAATGCCTTTGTGAAATACATCATGGACAATTCAAACATCCCGGTCATGGGGCACTCGGACGGCATCTGCCACGTCTACGTGGACAAGACCGCAGACCTTGAAAAGGCTGTGCCGATCATCGTCGACAGCAAGACGCAGTACGTCGCGGCCTGCAACACGACCGAAACCATACTCATCCACAGGGATATCGCCGCAGCGCTCCTGCCGAAGTTGCGGAACGCGCTCCAAGAGAAGAACGTCCTCATCCATGCGACAGCGCAGGTGCGGGACATCCTGTCAGACGCAGCTGCAAGCGCGCCCGCCGCGCTCTTGCCCGCAGCCGAGGAAAACTTCCGAACAGAATATCTCGACTATATCGTCAATATCAAGATCGTCGACAGCATCGATGAAGCCATCGACCACATCAACGAATACGGTTCCCATCATACGGACTGCATCATCACGGAGGACGCCACGGCGGCGGAAGAATTCATGCAACTTGTGGATTCTGCGGGCGTTTATCAAAACTGTTCCACGCGTTTTGCGGACGGATTCCGCTACGGTCTCGGCGCAGAGGTCGGCATCAGCACGGGCAAGCTGCACGCCCGCGGTCCCGTCGGTCTCGAAGGGCTCGAAACCTACAAATATCGTCTTTACGGCAGCGGGCAGATCGTCGAGGACTATGCGGAAGGCCGCAAATCCTTCCACTTCAAAGAATTTACGATCTGATTCTGTAAGAATTGCGTCCGGATTCGACGGTCAACTCATCCCACACTTCGCCTCTGAGAAAGTCCGGATAGACGTGCTCAAGCGCCGCGATTTCATCCCGGGAGAAGAAACGCAACTCTTCCATCACCTGTGCGTCGCCGAGTTCCGGATCTGTTCCCAGTTCCGCCTTTCCGCCGATGATCTCCGCCAGAAAGAAATTCACAAAGCGCTGTCCGCGATCCTCCGACACTTCTTCAACATGCCAAAGAAGCCTGCCGACATGAATGATGAGTCCGGTCTCTTCGATGGTCTCCCGGATCGCAGCATCCTGAGAGGTCTCTCCGTCCTCAATCGCACCACCCGGAACCATCCAGATGTCGCGCCCTTCATGAAGCTGCCTGACGAGCAGAATCCTCTCCTGTTCATCAGGAATTATGACACGTACGCCGCCTTTCCACATGATATCGTTCCCCCGATCGTTGGCATTGTCCTCTTTTCTTTATTATAACCCGGATACAACCGACGTGAAATTACTTTCCAAATCATCTTTCGGTCTGAACCAGTTTGATTGCGCGCGCTGTCGCTTCCGCTACATCGAGTTCCAGGACCTCTGTCCCGCGCCGCAGCTTATACTCCACCAGTCCGTCCGCAGCCTTCTTCCCGACCGTAATCCGGATCGGTATGCCGAAGATGTCCGCGTCGTTGAACTTGACACCCGGTCGTTCATCGCGGTCATCTAAAATGACCTCGACGCCCGCCGCCTGAAACTGCGCATAGAGATTCTCCGCCACGCGACGCTGCGTCTCATCGTCCGGCTTCACGAGCGTTACGATCACATGATAAGGCGCGATTGGCACAGGCCAGATGATGCCCTTGTCATCGTGATTCTGTTCGACGACCGCCGCCATTGTCCGCGTCACGCCGATCCCATAACAGCCCATGACGATCAGATGCTCCTCCTGATTTTCGTCTTTGTAGGTCGCACCCATCGAGGCGCTGTACTTCGTTCCGAGTTTGAAAATCTGTCCGACCTCGATCCCGCGCGCGAACGCAAGCGGTTTTCCGCAGACAGGACAGGGATCGCCGGCCTTGACGAGTTTCAAGTCCGTCACGATGTCGGCCTCATAATCGCGCCCGTAATTTACATTTGTCAAATGATAATCAATCTTGTTCGCACCCGCGCACAGATTTTTCAGACCGGGGAGTTCGCTGTCCGTGAGGATCTTCACATCGTGCAACCCGATCGGACCCGTGAACCCGCCGACGGCACCTGTCACAAGCCCCATCTGCGCTTCATCCGCAAACTCGATCAGATGTTCTTGGACGCCGAGCGCGTTCATGAGCTTCGTCATATTCAGCTCCCGATCCCCGCGAATAAATACCGCAACGTATTCCTTCAGGACGTATTCGACCGCACCGCCGACATCTCCGGCCGCATGATCCAAACCGCCGTCAGGCTTTCCGGATATCGGGCGACCCGTCTTATCTGTGCCGCCGGTTTCCCCGTCTGCCGCAGGCTCCCGGTAGACCGCAAAGAGCAGCGCCTTGAGCGTCTTCTCCTTCGGCAATCCGACGAAATCCGCAACAGCCTCAATTGTCTTCGTGCCGGGCGTATGCACCTCCGTAACCGGAAGCAGTTCCTCGGAAACGGGAGCGGCATCCACGCCCGCAGCGCTCTCGGTATTCGCCGCAAAATCACACGCATCACAATAGACGATGTCATTCTCACCATAGTCGCACAGCGCCGTAAATTCCTCCGTGTCCTTCCCACCCATCGCACCGGAATCGGCGATCACGGGTCGGAACGAGAGTCCGCACCGCGTGAATACCCGATTGTAAGCCTCGCGCATTTTCAGGTAACTCACGTCGAGCCCCGCCTCATCGCGGTCAAAGGAGTACGCATCCTTCATGATGAACTCGCGGCTGCGCATGAGCCCAAAGCGCGGACGCGCCTCGTCTCTGTATTTTGTCTGAATCTGATAGAGATTCAGCGGCAGCTGGCGGTACGAATCGACCTCGTTTCGGACGATGTCCGTGAAGATTTCCTCCGCCGTAGGTCCGAGACAGAACGCGCGGTCGTGCCTGTCCTTGACGCGCCAGAGCTCGGGACCGTAGACCTGCCACCGCCCGGATTCGTGCCAGAGTTCCGCCGGTTGCAACGCCGACATGAGGATTTCCTGTGCATCCGCAAGATCCATCTCCTCGCGGACGATCTGCTCAATCTTGCGAACCGTGCGCCAACCGAACGTCATAAACCCATAAACACCGGAGACCGTCTTCCGGATCATGCCTGCGCGAAGCAGCCAGATATGACTTGGAATCTCCGCTTCGCCGGGAATCTCTCTGAGTGTTTTGATGTGTGCCTTTGATAACCTCATTTTTCCGCTCCTATCCTCGCCAACTGTACGACGGCCTGCGCGCCGATGCCTTCCTCTCGTCCCGTAAATCCGAGTCCTTCCGTCGTTGTCGCCTTAACGCCCACCCGGTCTTTAGATACATCGAGCGCCACCGCAAGGCTGCCCGCGATCGCATCCGTATATCCC
>JAISKP010000107.1 GCA_031260885.1 Eubacteriales Family XIII. Incertae Sedis bacterium | reverse complement strand
GATCCTATTTCCTCTCGCCGCCCCTGGCCTTACCTCGGGCGGTGATCTTTTGCCTCTGATTCCGGCTTATTCGGTCTTCATGAGAGCATCCGCTTCGGCTCCCCACCTGAAGGTGATCCTCAGTTTTTCTTTCGATACCACCCTGATGCACTCAATCATCTGGCGTACCAGCGACTCGTCATAACAGAGCGCATCCCACCCCAACCCGTCCACCGCATCGAAGATCTGATTCAGCCGACGTTTTTCGTAATCGGCTTTTTCTTCGCCATCCTGTTCGGTTGCCGCGTCCTGTGCGATCCCGTCCAGACGACCCTGTAAATCCTTTTTCTCTGCGTAGAGTGACTCGAACTGTTTGTCGTAGAGTCCGGATCCGCATCCATCGGGATCCGTTTCTATCAATTCCCGCACCGCCGCCTCGATCTCACTGATACGCACCTGCATGGAGTATTTGTCATACGCCGCATCTTCCGCATCGTTCCCGCATCGCGCAGCGGCGATACCCATGCCGATATGCATTTTCAGTGTTTCAAAAACCTCAGTGCGCTGTCCGGCCATATCTTTGATTGCGCCAATGACAGCATCCTGTATAATCGTTTCCTCAAGTGACGGCGAGTTCTTGCAATATTTCTTGCCGTGACCGAGCCGGCTGATGCAGCGCCAGACGATTTTCGTCTTTCCGTTTTTCTTCCATGTGACGCGCCGGTAAGGAGTGCCGCACTCACCGCAAATGAGCAGTTCCGTCAGCGCATACTTCCCGCTGTATTTGCCCAACTCTGTCTTCGTGCCGACATCATTGACCTTGCGTTTACTGCTGCGCCGTGCCACTTCTTCCTGCACACGCTTCCATTCTTCGCGTTCGATGATCGGCTGATGATTGTTCTCGACATAATACTGCGGGAGCTGTCCGATGTTTTTCTCGATCCGTCCACTTAGGCAATCTGCCACAAAGGTCTTTTGGAGAATAGCATCGCCGACATACTTTTCGTTCGTCAGGATAGAGTGAACCGTTGACGATGTCCATTCAGTTTTCCCTTTTGGCGTCAGGATGCCGTCTGCCGAAAGCCCGTCCGCAATCACCTGTCTGCTCTCTCCTGCAAGGAATCGCTCATAGATTCTCCTCACGACCGCCGCTTCTTCGGGGACGATTACCGGCTCCTTGTTTTCGCCTGCCTTATATCCGAGAAAATTCTTGTAGTGGAAGGATACCTTGCCCGACTTGTAGATTTTGCGTTTGCCCCATTTCACGTTGCCGGAGTGTGATTCGGATTCACCTTGTGCAAGGCTGCTGTAAATGGTGATAATGAATTCATTGCTGACTTCGAGCGTATTGATGCATTCCTTTTCAAAGATGATGCCGATACCCATTTCCTTCAGCATTCGTACATAAGCCAGACTATCGACCGTATTTCTTGCAAACCTTGAGAATGACTTTGTAATGATCTGGTCTATCTTGCCCTGCTTGCACCAGCTGATCATCTTGTTAAAATCCTTTCGCCGTTTGGTACTCGTAGCCGTGATCCCTTCATCGGCGAATATCTCAACCAGACGCCACTTTGGATTGCTCATGATTTTTTCGGTATAGACTTCTTTCTGCAGTTCATAACTGAGTTCCTGTTCTTCCGAATCGGTACTGACGCGGCAGTAGGCAGCGGTCCGCAGCTGCCGGTACTCCTTTGCTCTCTCCCGCTCGATGAATTCCGCTTTAGGCGGTATGAGCGTGATGCTTTTCGCCGCTGTTGTTACCGGCATCGCTGATCCTTGCATCGTCTGCATCCTTTCTTCCTATCGTCTGCCCGTTTTTTAGTACGAGACTCACCGCAGCATCCGGCATGAGCATCAATGCTGAAACCGTTTGGTCAAATAGTTTCCTGTTAAAAGTGAAAAGCGGATTCGATTTCTCAAATTCCGCTTTTATCAGCTCTGCCATATATCTCTCGTTTCCAAGCCCCCGATACCTTAATCTCGCGAGAGCGTGAGCGAGTTCTGCTGGTTTATCCCCGACTTCGTTTACACAATCCTCCAACCTGCCCATCTCAGCCTGCAGTTTCCGAATCTCCGAAACATATGGACTATTTTCATACAACTCCGCTTCGGTCGGTACAGGAGAGATCTCTATCCTATGCGGATTTCTAATGAGGCTATTCAAAAGTGCCGTGGCGTCAGAACGCAAAGTGTCGTCTGAAATCCTCACGATCACGCCGCACCCCTTGTTGTTACAAATGCGCGATTCCTGGGTTTTTCTGCGTTTGTCGTGAACGCGTTTCATTTCGGCACCGCAGACTCCGCATACTGTTTTAGTGACGGCAGCCGCATCCTTGTTAGCACTTCCGTGGGTATGGGATGGTTTTGACAACCTAATACCTTCAGCAGCGGCAAAGACTTCTTCTTCAATTATCTGTGGGTAATCATTTGTACCGGTATATCTGATATCTTCGAGAATCCGCTTGATCCTGTTTTTATTCCAATCCGTTCTGCCGGGCAAAAATGCAATGCCCCGCGCAGAGAATGACCCGGCAATATTCAAATACGATGCGCCATCTCTATACCGCTGAAACGCTTCCCGGACGGCGGCGGCCTCGCCCGCATCGGTCACAATCACGCCCATCTCCACGGTATAGCCGAATGGGATACTCCGCTGCATCTTCATGACATGAGAATCCTTTCACATTCTTTTCTCAAACATCTTCCTCCAGTTCAAGACCGCCAAGCAGCCGGAACTTTATCACGGTATTCGATACCGGCACGATAGCCTGTACAATCTGCTGAAAAATGACCCACATGGAGTCATTAAAATTGACCTCGTTCGTTTCAAGTATTTCGTTCAATTCCTGAATTTCAGAAATGGTACGCTCATTTTCGTCTTCGTGTATCAATATATTTCGCTCTTTTCTGAGACCCGAAATCTTTTGATTGATTGACGCATTTTGCGAGGTATAATCTGCGGCCTCAAGTATACCTTTGCCATAAAGGATCGCTATTGCGTGATTTTGGCTTGACAGATCTGCAACCTGTCTGTCGAGTTCGTAAATTTTGGTATGCACCCCGCTTGTCCGAAGCTGAATCCGTGCAAGGTCACTGATCAAAGGCGATAGGACATATTTCCGGGACTCGGCTAATTTTGAAGCCATGATGAAAAACGCCGCCGCAATGCTGTCTTCGGCAATATATATGGCTTTGCAATCCTTTCGTCCGCTTGCCCGTTCACTGCATATCCAATGCCGTTTGCCATCAACAACGTTGAGCCTAAAATAGTGACCGCAATCGGGACATATGATTTTTCTGTTCAAAACACTGCCGCCGTTGGGTCGATTGTTGTTGCTTTTTGCATTCAGCAATGCCTGCACCGCACCGAACATTTCGCGGTCAATAATCGCAGGATGGCTGTTCTCGACATAGTATTGGCTTTTCTGCCCGATATTCTTTTGTTTCCTGAACGGAATCGTATCTGTTGTAAAGCACTTTTGGCAGAGCGTATCTCCGATATATTTTTCGTTCGTCAAAATATACCTGATACTGTCTTTGTGCCAGTTCTCTTTCCCGTATCGCTTTTCAACTCCTTCATTGTTGAAGGCGGTAGCGATAGCCTGCATACCCTCGCCGGAGAGATAGAGTCCAAATACTCTGCGAACAAGTTTAGCTTCATCTTCATTAACAATCAGTTCTCCGGCTGAAAGATTGTAACCAAGCGGTGCCCGGCAGCCGCTAAACTCGCCCTGTTCCATGCGCCGTTGGTAGCTCCACCGCATATTTTTTGAGATCGACACGGATTCTTCCTGTGCCATCATGCCGGATACCGTGAGCAGCAGTTCGTTGCTCATGAGCGCTGTATCAATGTTTTCGTTTTCAAAGTAGATGCTGACGCCATAGTCTTTCAGCAGCCGTGCATATTCGAGGCACTCTTTTGTGTTCCTCGCAAATCGTGCCACCGACTTTACGATGAGCCTGTCGATCTTTCCGTTTCTGCAGTCCGTCAGCAAACGGTTGAAATCATCGCGCTTGTCCACGCGGGTACCCGTTATTCCTTCGTCTGCATAAATATCGGCGAGTTCCCAATCCGGATTCTCCCCGATAAATTTTGTGTAGTAGTTCACTTGCACGGCATATGAGTGCAGCTGATCCTCCGATGGTGACGAGACTCTGCAGTAAGCCGCCACACGGAGCAAACTGTCATCCCGCTCCTGTGGCGTGATCAGCCGAATGCTTCGCGCCTTATTTTCCTGACTGTCCATCCTTATGCCTGCTTACTTTTTTCCACCCGTGGATGCAGTTTGCGGTATGCCATTCCGAGTTTTATGCGAAGCCCGCGTTCTTCCTTGAAATGTTCTTTCAAAGCTTGGCTCAGCGCCTGAACCCTCTGGGCGAACTCATCGTAGAAAAGGTTTTCTTTTGCGAAATATATGAGTGTGTCGGTGGTGAGCAGCATCTGCATATATTCGGTAAATAACTGTTCATTCCTTGTCATACGGGATATGGACGGTATGATAATAAGTTCCGCGCCTGCGGTCATGCACTCACTGAGCCGCTGTTTGATTGCAGTATCTCTGTCGCCGCCGTTTTCATCCGGCGAATAAGTGTATGTACCGAGATATTCCATAAAGGAACACTCCTTGATAAAAGATGTGAAACTGATCGTATTCACATCGCAAAGGGGATCGATCTCCGGTTTCCTGCTGAATAGCGCTGTTTTTATCGGAGTGCCCGTGTAATGAGAATCAGCACAATGATCTTCGTCTGATCCGAACTGATTACGGACAGCACCTCTGATTTCTTTCTTCAGCGCCTCTGTTTCTTTTGTGGACATTTTGTTCATACCTGCACCTCTTTCTGTTGAAATTCCAATACCGATTGGCCTTGCAATCACACACACTACCACATAGTCTTGTGCTTATCCATCCAAACAGGAAACTATTCAGGAAACGTACACAATCAGGTTCGTGCCGTAGTGCCTCGCGCTGATCTCCAGTATCCTCGCGCACTCGGTGCCTGTTATCAGCCCCATCTCCAAGAGCCGTTTTATCATGCTGACGCTCGCGTAAAACGCAGCATCGGACGATAGCCGCTGCTCATTCATGCCGCTCACCTCCGGGATAACTGATGCCAAGACTGACAGCGATAGCCTTTTCTATTTCCTGCATCTGCTCCCCGCTGGCCTTGCCCAAATACCGGCTCAGTCTTGCCTTGTCAATCGTGCGGATTTGCTCGAGCAGCGCCACCGAACTCACGGGAAGAAAGACCGCCGTGATTTCCACATGTGTCGGGAGTGCAGGCTTTTCTTTCTGTCCGGTCATCGCCGTGATGATCGTGGTGGGACTGTGCTTGTTTCCGCTGTCGTTTTGAATGATGATGACAGGACGAATGCCGCCTTGCTCCGAGCCGGTGACAGGTTCAAGATCCGCAAGCCAGATCTCGCTTCGCTTGATTTGCGTCATGATATTTCTCCTCATATGTAAATCCGGCCAAGCGAATATCACTGGCCGGAAAAATAGCGTTAACTATTTTCGTTCGTTTTGCTTACATCACATTTGTCCTCTCACATCCCTGATGCCGGGCATACTGCAAACGGCTTGGCGCCTTCATAGGAGTTCCACCTCCGCACGGATCTCGTGCGGCCGGCCTCATTGCGTGATCCCGCTTTCGGGCGGGGCTGTGACTGACCGGAAGTATCATGATCACCGCGTGTCTGTCATCGCCTTCCGACCAGTGCCGTCCGGTCGGTCTAAGTCATAGAGGCAGGCTTCCCTGCGTCCGCTTATGTGGCTCGTTTTTTTCGAAAACAACAGCGGCAACGTATTTGCTGTACCGATTATTAAATTTTCAAAATACATTCAAGGAATTCTTCCTCTCATAAATAAATAGCAATGTTAGAGGCAAGTGCACCAAATCTTTTTTCATATTGGTGCTAAAGTATTCGTTCAATTTTAGTAAAAGTGCAATAATCCCTTATTTGAAATTCTGAAAAAGTGTGCTATACTGGCTTTTGAAATCTTGAATAAGTGTATCTGCCTGTCGTGAAAGTACTGTGGGAGAGGAAATGCTTAAAAGAAAAGCTATGGATCGTTTCCGCTTTTGGAAAGAAAATAAAACCAAACAGGCATTGCTTGTAACCGGAGCCAGACAGGTCGGCAAGACATTTTTGATCCGTGCCTTTGCCGAAGAAAAGTACACAAGTATTTCAGAGTTCAATCTTGTGCAAAGCCCTGACATCAAAGCTTCTTTTAAGAGCGCAAAAAATGCGGATGACCTAATGCTGCGAATTTCGGTTGCATCCGGTACTCCGCTGGTGCGCGGCGAGACCTTGATATTCATCGACGAGATCCAAGAATGTCCGGAGGTCGTTACATATATTAAATTTCTTGTGGATCGCGGCGATTATGATTTTGTGTTGTCCGGATCTCTGCTTGGTGTCGAACTGGAAAATATCCAATCCAATCCTGTGGGGTATCTCACCGTGATCACGATGTTTCCGCTGGACTTTGAGGAATTTTGCTGGGCAAATGGGCTTGACGTAGATGTATTTCCCACATTGCGAAACGCTTTTGAAACGAAGACTTCGGTGCCGGACTATCTGCACGAGAGGCTGATGGATCTCTTTCATCGTTACCTCATTATCGGGGGCATGCCGGATGCGGTTGTGGCATTTTTGCAAAACGGGCAAGTCGACCAGGTACGTATTGCACAAAAAGGCATATTGGATTTTTATGAGCGCGACATCAGCAAATATGCGCCAAAGGAGCGGCGCCTGGTAATTAAAAACATCTTCCATCTCATACCCAGCCAGCTAACAAGTCAGACGCGCCGTTTCAAGTTATCGGAAATTGAGAATATCAAACGCTATACACAGATAAGCGATGAATTTCTTTGGCTGACCAAAGCTAATGTTGCATTGGCGGTATACAATATTAATGCTCCGGTACGCCCGCTGTTGATCAACGAATCGCAAAGTCTCTTTAAGCTGTTTCAATCCGATGTCGGACTCTTGTCCAGTCAGTACCCCAAGCAATCTTCCCTGAGTTTGCTCGACGGCAAACCCGGTGCGAACATGGGCGGCATTTATGAAAATTTCGTTGCGCAAGAGCTAAAGGCGCATGGCTTTGATTTGCGGTATTTTTCCAAGCACAAAATCGGGGAA
>JAISKP010000029.1 GCA_031260885.1 Eubacteriales Family XIII. Incertae Sedis bacterium | reverse complement strand
CTGCCGATAAAACTGAACGTACCGGCATCCGTAAGCAACACATCCACGATCCTGCCGGTCAGTCCGTCTGCAGCCGAGGCACCGACTGCCGTGAAATTCACGAGTTTTCCCTCCGGCGTCCTACCGGAATAGAGCGCATGGTCCGTCTTACTCATCCCTTCGACAAGGATCTTTTCGACCCGCCCGATGTGTTCTCTGTTCTTTTCAAACGTAATTTCATTCAGCCTTTCAACCATGCGGTTGAAACGTTCGTGCTTGACATCCTCCGGCACCTGATCCTCGTATTCGGCTGCCGGCGTGCCGCGCCGCGGTGAGTAGATAAACGTGAACGCGGAATCAAACCGAACCCGCTCGATCACATCCATCGTCTCCGCAAAATCATCCGCTGTCTCACCCGGAAAACCGACGATCAGATCTGTCGTAACCGCGATGCCGGGTCGGACATCTCTGAGCTTGGATACGAGTGAAAGGTACGCATCCTTCGTATACCCGCGGTTCATAAGACCGAGCACTCTGCTGCTGCCCGACTGAATCGGTAGGTGGACCGCAGGGCAGAGGTGACAAGATTCTGAAAATACTCTTATCAGTTTATCAGAAAAATCCTTCGGATGCGAGGTCATAAAGCGAATTCTTTCCAGACCTTCAATATCATCGAGAAGCGTGATTAAATCGGCAAAATCAACGCCGGTTTGAGCGTCCTTTAAGGACGATGCACCGTCCGTCATCCCTCTATAAGAATTCACATTCTGACCGAGCAGGGTGATCTCTTTTGTTCCGGCGGCACAAAGCCCTATAATTTCGTTTCGAATCGCAGACGGTGCCCGACTTCTTTCGCGTCCGCGCGTATACGGCACGATGCAGTAAGTGCAAAAGTTGTCGCAACCGAACATGATATTCACAAAGGCTTTATGGTCATGTTGCCGCTTCACCGGCAAATCCTCGATGATCGTCTCGGCATCCGGGAGCACGTTGTATCTTTTGATCCGCTCTCGGCGCATATTTTCGAGCAACCGCGGGAATTCGTGAATATTGTTTGTACCGAATACGATGTCGACCCAACCGTATTTTTCCTTCACGCGATCGACGATGTGCTGCTGCTGCATCATGCAACCGCAGACCGCAACAATCGTTTCCGGACGGGCTTCCTTTTCATGCTTGATGCTGCCGAGCAGCCCGAAAAAACGATTGTCCGCATTTTCACGCACGCTGCAGGTATTGATCACGATAACATCGGCGCCGCGCCACGGGCGCCTTGGACTGCCCGGGGCGGTGCTGACTGTTTCTTCGAATGTCTCATATCCGAGTGATTCGAGCATCCCGGCGATCGTCTCCGAGTCGCGCTCGTTCATCTGGCATCCCATGGTTTCAATGTGATATCTCATGGAGAATATTATACAACACAATCCGCGGAATATTCTCCAAACGTTTCTTTTATTGCGCCTTCCTGCCGCCGGTTCCGGCGCTTCCGTTACTTATCCGGGTGGTTTGGACCCTGCTGATTTGGCGGACCCTGCGGATTCTGGTAATGCGCGTTGTTCGGCTGGCTTGGATATATTGGCTGATTCGGATAATTCGGCCGGTTTGCCTGACCGTTTGCCTGTGCTTTTTCCCGGCGCGACGCTTTGCGCTTCCGGTGTATAAAGAGCATCAGCTTCACGAACAGCCAGATGAGGATGCCGATTACCGCGAGGAGTACGAGCACCGGTGCGGCAGCGGCGAAGAAGATGACAACATTCCCCAGGAACGTCTTTACACCTTGTAAGGACAAGAAGAACGCGTTTCCGGCTTGGTCTCCGAGCGGTTTTCCGTCGGCACCGATCGTTTCGGGCGTAATCGCTTCTTTCAGATCTACATCGATGGATGCATACTCAACAAGCTGATCCAATCTGCGTTTTTCGCCCTGATACTGATCAAGTTCATAGAGAACATCCGAAAGTTCACGCTCGAACTCCACGATGTCAGACGCCTTCTCGGCAGTTACGAGATACTGCATGAGTCTGTCTCTGCGCAGTTCGAGAAGTTCAATGCGGGATTCGGTGTCAAAGTAGTGCGCGGTGAGATCCTCGGAGGACTTGTTCTTATTCGTAACGTCCCCCACGCCCTCAAGCGCTGTCAGGAACGAATTATATGCGCCAATGGGTATCTTCAGCGAAAATGACGAACTCCGTGTACTTGTGCGCCCGTCGTAGGTGCGCGGCGTATAGCTGTTCTCGTTCGCGATATATCCATCCGACTCAGCGACAAGCCGGTTGATCTCGGCATAGTCCTGATCGTAATTTTTCGTGCTGATTGTAAAAGATGCGCTGAACGTGATCTTGCGATTTGCGACTGCCGAACTTCCGGCTGCACCGCTGCCCGCTACGGTTCCCTGCGTCGCATCGCTTACGGCATATTCGGGTACCGCATATCCGGGATAGACATCCGACGGACTCGTTGACGCCGCCTGGCTCGTACCATAGTCAGCAGGTGCCGTACCGGACGTGCCTGCGCCGCATGCGGTGAACATCCCGAGCACTAGGATTACACCCAGCGTAAGGAGCGCAGCTTGTCTGATTCTGTTCTGTCTTTTCATTTTCAGCCTCATTTCTGTGGAACCATCCGGAACGGTTCCCGGCTGTTTCACGCAGCCGATGCCGGTCCGCAACTTCCGTCATAGTTCTATTCTATATCGATAAGAGGGCGCCGTCGAGAAAAAAGGTGCAGTTAAGGTAGAGAGGATTGCTCGAACTCGGCGCAATCCTCTCTACCTTATGCTATAATGAACTGAAAAAACGTACGGAGTGAAAGGACGTTCTTTATGGAGAAGCAATTGATCGATGACTATCTTGCGCAGGATCATGCCGCCGACATTCGGAAGGCAGCGGAGACGCTGCACGGTGTGATCAAGCCGACTCCGCCGATTCGCAGCGACTTTTACAGTGAAGAATACGATTGTGAAGTTTTTATCAAACCGGAGCACCTTCAGACGACAGGCTCCTTTAAGATCCGCGGCGCTTATAACAAGATCGCGAATCTGCCCGAAGCGGAACTGGCGCGCGGCGTGATCGCAGCGTCCGCAGGCAACCATGCGCAGGGCGTCGCTTACTCGGCAAAGGCGCGTGGCACAAACGCTTCGATCGTCATGCCGAATATCACACCGCTGCTGAAAGTGGATGCCACGAAATCCTACGGCGCAGAAGTGATCCTGCACGGCGATGTTTATGACGAAAGCTACTCCTTTGCAATCGATATGGCGCAGCGGCAGAACCTCGTATTTGTCCATCCGTTCGACGATTATGACATCGTGTGCGGACAGGGAACGATCGGACTGGAACTCCTTGACGAGATCGAAGACATCGACGAAATCCTCGTCCCGATCGGCGGCGGCGGACTCATCGGCGGCATTGCACTCGCCGTCAAGGCGCTGAAACCGGAAATCAAGATCATCGGCGTCGTACCGGAAGGTGCCACATCCATGAAGATATCCCTCGAGGAAGGACGCATCAACAGGCTTGCAGCGGTAAAGACCGCCGCGGAAGGCGTCGCCGTGCGGCAGCCGGGCGATCTGACCTTTGCAATTGCGCAAAAATACGTGGACGGCGTCGTGACCGTATCCGAAAAAGACATCATGGAGAACGTCCTGCTGACACTGGAAAAACATAAATTCGTCGCGGAGACCGCGGGCGTCATTCCGCTCGCGGGGCTGAAAAAACGTGCAAAGCCGGGGCGCCGGATCGTCTGCCTCATGAGCGGCGGCAACATCGACACCGTCACGATCAGTTCGATCATCAATCAGGGCATGATCAGCCGCGGGCGCATCATGTGCTTTTCGGTCGAGCTTCCGGATCGCCCGGGACAACTCGTCAAGGTCGCAACCCTGCTCGCGGACAACGGTGCGAACGTCATCGAACTCGAACACAACCAGTTCAAAGCGATTGATCGCTATTCAAACAAGGTTCTGCTCGAAGTCACAGTCGAAACCAACGGACACGGTCACATCAAGCAGGTGCTTGACGCACTGGAGGACAGCGGGTTCGGTGTAACGCGGATATACTGAAACGATTTTCTATTCCTGTTTCCGATCCCGGGTCATCAGGGTGGTCAGGGCGGCTTCCGGGGTTGCTTCACCCTTTATGATTTTGCAGATGACTTCGGAGATCGGCATTTCGATTTCGCAGTTTTGTGCCAATTCGTATGCGGCCTGCGCTGTGTAAATGCCTTCCACCACCATACCGATCTGCGCCACGGCATCCGCCACCGGGATGCCTTTTCCGATCAGGATGCCGCAGCGGCGGTTGCGGCTATGCATGCTCGTACAGGTTACGATCAGGTCTCCGATGCCGCCCAGACCGGCGAAAGTTGCCGGGGTTGCACCCATTCTAACACCGAGACGTGTCATCTCGGCGATGCCGCGGGTCATGAGCGCCGCCTTTGTATTGTCTCCGAATCCCATGCCGTCCGAAATGCCGGCACCGAGTGCGATGATGTTCTTCAACGCTCCGCCGAGTTCAAGACCGAGTACATCCTCTCCCGTATAGACGCGGAACCGATCATTCATGAAAAGATCCTGAATTCGTTCGGCGACGACTTCATCCTCTGAAGCAGCAACGACCGTCGTCGGCTGCCCCCGGCCGACTTCCTCGGCATGTGAAGGCCCGGAAAGGACCGCAAAAGGATGCCTTGCGCCGCGCTCCTTCGTTATTTGACGGGAGAGCTGCGAAGGCGTCTGCAGGCTTTTTTGCTCAATGCCCTTCGCGACATTGACCATGATGCTTTCGGGCTTCATATGCGGAAGTGCGGCGGCAAGAACTTCGCCGAAGCGCTGGGCGGGCACCGCAAAGACGACAATATCCGCACCCGAGAGTGCGTCCGGCAAGACAGCATAGGTGTGAATCGAAGACGCGAAAGGAACGCCCGGAAGATATTTTTTATTTTCATGCGCCGCTTGAATCTCGGTAAGCAATTCCGCGCTGCGATCCCAAAGGTTTACATCGTGCCCGTTTCCCGCGAGGAGGTTCGAGAGCGCGCTGCCCCAACTGCCCGCACCGATCACACAGACCTGTTCACCGATCGTCATAGCTTCACCGATTTATCCTTATTTCCGAAGCTCAGCTTCGATTCAGATCCCTTGAGAATTCGTTTGATGTTGCCGATATGCTTTATGAAGATCAGAGCAATCATCGCAAAAACCCATACGGGATACCAACGTTCAAATACGGCGCTGAACGGAATCGCAAGGATCCCCGAGACGATGACGCCGAGGGAGACCATGCGGAAAAATGCGACGAGCACGAAGACGATCAGAATCGCGGTCACCGCAAGAATCCAACTCGTCGCGAGCAATACGCCGAACGTTGTCGCGACGCCTTTGCCGCCCCGAAAGCCGAAGACCGCCGGCCACATATGTCCGGCGACAACCGCCACGCCGCAGATCGCGCCGAATGCCGGACTGAGAAAATGCATCGTGAGAAACGCCACCGCAAAACCCTTCAGAACATCGACGAGGAAGGTGATCGCGCCGGCCTTTTTACCAACCGTACGCAGAACATTCGTCGTGCCTGCATTTCCGCTGCCTTCATGCCGGACGTCTACGCCGTAAATCTTACCGAGGATGATCGCCGGATTGATGTTGCCGACAAAGTAGGATGCGATCACAATCAGAACAAGTAAAATGGGTGCACCCGGCGTTGTCGCAAGCGATTCAAAATACGTCATAGCGATTCGTCTCCTTTTTCGCGGAATACAAATTTGATCGATGTACCGCTGAAATTGTAACTCTCCCGGATGCGGTTTTCAAGATAACGTGCGTATGAAAAATGCATGAGTTCCCGGCTGTTGATCTTAAACGAAAAGAGCGGCGGACGTACGCCGACCTGAGACACGTAATAGATCTTGAGGCGTTTGCCCTTATCGGACGGCGGCTGTTTGATCATGATCGCATCTTGGATCAGGCTGTTGAGCTGCCCTGTCGGTACGCGCATCGAGCGATTTTGGGCAACGACCGCCGCCGCTTCGATCACGGATTTCACGCGTTGATTGCCTGTGACAGAAATGAAAATCTCATGCGCATAGGCCATGAACGGGAGTTCCGCCCGGATCTTGCGACGAAATTCTTCCATCGTGTGATTATCCTTCTCGATCAGATCCCATTTGTTGACTGCCACAACGATGCCTTTGCCGGATTCATGCGCCAGACCCGCGATCTTTTTATCCTGCTCGGTGACGCCATCCGCAGCGTCGATCATCAGGATGCAGACGTCGCTGCGCTCGATTGCACCGATCGCACGCACGACACTGTATTTTTCAATATTTTCCGTGACCCTGCTCCTGCGGCGAATGCCGGCGGTGTCGATCAGGGTATACCGCTCGCCTTCATACGTGAAGGGCGTATCGATCGAGTCCCGTGTGGTACCGGCGATCTCCGAAACGATCACCCGATTTTCTCCGACGAGCGCATTGATCAGCGAGCTCTTGCCGACATTTGGTTTTCCGATAACGGCGATTTTCACGATATCCTCATCGATTTCGGATTCTGCCGCATCTCCGAGTCCGGCAATAATCGCATCCAGCGCTTCGCCGAGTCCCGTCATATTTGCCGCTGAAATCGGAATCGGATCACCGAGTGCGAGTTCGTAAAAATCATAGAAATCTTCCGGCGTTTTTCCACCGTCGATTTTGTTTACAATGAGTACGAGGGGCTTCTTCGTGCGGCGCATCATATCGGCGACATCCCTGTCCGCGGCTGTCAGCCCTTCCTTTCCGTCGACCATAAAGACGATCACGTCGGACATCTCCATTGCGACCTCGGCCTGCTCGCGCATCTGTGACAGGATGACATCTTCCGTATCCGTGTCGATGCCGCCCGTATCAACTAAGGCAAAGTACTTGCCACACCACTCGGCTTCCGCATAAATGCGGTCGCGCGTCACGCCGGGCGTATCTTCGACGATCGATAGACGGCTGCCGACAATCTTATTAAAGAAAGTGGATTTTCCGACATTCGGACGACCGACCACAGCAACGATGGGCAATGTCATAGGATTTCCTCCTGCGATGCCTGCTCCATAGGCGAGATCTCGTCCGAAGCAAAAATGCTCTGCGCAAACTCCTTCGGATCAAAGACGGCAAGATCGCGCATCCGCTCGCCGACACCCAGAAATTTGATCGGCAGATCGAATTCGTCCGAGACCGTGATCGCGATACCGCCTTTCGCCGTACCGTCGAGTTTTGTAATGACGATGCCCGTGATGTCCGCCACATTTCCGAATTCCTTCGCCTGACTCACCGCATTTTTGCCTGTCGTCGCGTCGAGCACGAGCAGGGTTTCACGGGCGGCATCCGGAAATTCACGCGTGATGATCTTGTTCATCTTTTCGAGCTCAGCCATCAGATTTTTCTTGTTTTGCAGTCTGCCGGCCGTATCGACGATCAACACTTCTACGCCGCGCGCCTTTGCGGCTTGGATGCTATCATAGAGAACCGACGCGGGATCCGCGCCCTCTTTATGCTTTACGATCTCCGCACCCGCACGATTTGCCCATATCTCGAGTTGATCCGCTGCCGCCGCGCGAAAGGTGTCTGCCGCAGCCAAAAGCACCTTCCTTCCTTCCTGACGGTATCTGTCCGCGAGCTTCGCAATCGTCGTCGTCTTCCCGCCGCCATTCACACCGATCATCAGAATGATCAGTGGATAAGTATTCGTCATCTTCAGCCGATCGCCTTTGTCGAGCAGCGTTTCAATAATCTGTGCAATCTTCTGTTTCACGGCTTCCGGCGTATCGATCCGCTCCTTCCGGATGGCTTCCCGAAGCTCAGCAACGATCCGAATCGATGTATCCATCCCGATGTCCGACGTGATGAGGATTTCTTCCAGTTCATCCAGCAGTTCATCATCTACTTTCGGTCGCAGCAGGACAGCATCGCCGATGCGTTCCTGCAGTCTGCCGAAAAAACCTTTTTTTGCTCCGAATGCCATAAGTGTATCCCTTCACGAGGATCGGTTCCGACGTTTCACGCAGGGAAGTGCCGGAACCGATTCCTAATTTTCCAGTTTATCCGCGAATTCCGCCGTTTCTTTTTCACCGAGCATGAGCGAGAGAATCGTCGTAACGCCCTGTTCCTGCATGGTGACGCCGAAGAGCGCATCCGCATATTCCATCGTCGAGCGTTGATGTGTAACGAGCGCAAATTGTGTTTCTCGAAAACCCATAACGTAATCCGCAAAGCGATGAATATTCGTTTCGTCAAGGGGCGCATCGACCTCGTCTAAAATGCAGAACGGTGCCGGTTTCGCTTTCAGAATCGCAAACATCAAGGCGATCGCGATCATCGTGCGTTCCCCACCGGAGTAGCTGTCGATGCTGGCGAGGTTTGCCTTGCCCGGTATTTGCACGTTGATGATGATCTCGGTTTCGAGCGGGTCGTTTTCATCTTCGAGCTGAAGTTCGCCCTTACCGCCGCCGAACAACAGTCGGAATGTCTCGTCGAAATTCTTCACGACCGCATTGAACGTGTCCTTGAATTTGGCCTTGCTGATGCGATCCATATCCGTTACAATTTTTTGATAATCTTCCATGCTCTTCAAGATATCGTCACGCTGCGCGGTCAGGAAATTGTAGCGTTCGCTCGTCTCCTCGTATTCTTTGATGGAGCCGGGATTCACCTCTCCGATCTCGAAGAGACGTTCCTTGATCGCGCGGTTGTCCCGGATCGCGCTGCTCATGACGAAGCCTTCCTCGCGGAATTCGAGCGCATGAACATAAGAAAGATCAAAGTCATCGAATAGTTTGTCCTTCCAGCCGGCGATACGCGTTTCCTGTCTGCCGATCTCGACTTCCATCGCGTTCTTTGACGCGACCTGTCTGTCGATCGCAGCCGCCAGATCCGACTGACGCAGTTCACTCTCCTCGATCTGACGCCTCGTTTCCTGCCGATCCGAAGTGATTTTCTCGAGTTCGACCTCAAACTCCGCCTTTTCTTCTTCAAGCTGCCGCACCGTCTCCTGCGGATCGGCGTTTGCACGCGCCGGATTTTCCTCGGTCAGCACCGCCGTCAGTTCTTTCGACTTTGACTCGAGTTCCGTTTTTAGATTCTGAATGAGCGCTGCGACCTCGTTCGCCTTTTCGTCATTGTTCGCCTTTTCTGCCGTAGCGGTCGCCGCTGCCAACCGCACTTCCGTAACGGCTTCTCCCGCGGCGGCGCTCTTTTGCTTCTCCGCTTCATAACGTGCGGCATCGGTCTCCGCCTGCGCTTCGCGACGCAGGATTTCATTCCCGATCCGCTCAATATCCAGCCTCAGTCCGTCGTTCATGCCGAGGCTTCTGTCCTTGTCTTCGGCAATATTCGAAAGCTCGCGGCGGCGTTTTTCGATGCGCTCCGTGATTTCGTCTCGTCTATATTCATGCGTCTTGAGCTCACCGGAAATCTGCGCGAGCAGCGATTCGCTTTCCCGAATCTCTTTTGATGCGATCTGCAGCGCCGCAGTACAGGTACTGCCACGCACCGCCAGATCTTCAAGCAGATCAAGCCGCTTCTCCTTTTCCTTTTCAAGGCGTGCTATATTTTCTGCGAGCGCGGCGATCTCCGAACGCCGTTCGAGCAGATTTGCGCTCTTATTTCTGTATGCACCGCCGGTCAGCGCACCGGCGGGATTGATGATATCCCCGTCGAGCGTTACAATGCGATAGCCTTCCCGGTTGACCCGCGACATCAGAACAGCGTTGTTCAGATTGTCGGCGATCACCACGCGTCCGAGCAAATATTCGAAGATATTCCTGTATTTTTCATCAAATCCGACACGATCCAGCGCGTAAGCGTCAAAGCCTTTGTGTTGTTCGATCTCCTTAGCATCCGGCAGCAGGTTCGGACGGATCGAAGACACGGGCAGAAAGGTCAGCCGCCCCGCCTTATTCTCCTTCAGCCACCGAATGGCCTTTTTCGCGGCTTCATCATCCTTACAAATCAGATTTTGGAGCGTAGCCCCCAGTGCTGTCTCGATTGCAGATTCATAACCTTTCGGGACGTCAATCAGTTCCGTGACGACGCCTTCGATCCCCGGAATGCCCGCTTTCATGACCTGACGGATCCCGGAATTGTAACCTTCGTAATTGTTCTCCATCTCTTCGATGGTCTTCTTCCTTGAGGAAAGCTGCTCCTTCTGAAGACCGATCCGTTCGATCGCCGCACGCTCTTCGGACGTATCCGCCGTAATCTTCTCGTATTCGCCGCGCAGCGTTGTCTCTTTTTCTGTGGCGGCAGCAAGTTTTTCCGCGGTAACCCGCTTTGCGTCGGATGCCGTTTCAATCTGCGCCGCAGCAGCTGCCGCTTCCGTTTCCGCAAGCGCGATCTCATCTTCGATCCGCGTCTTCGTCAGATCGAAGCTTCCCATCAGATCCAGATTGCCGGTGAGTTCCGCTTCCTTCTGGGCGCGTTCCCTACTCAGTTCAAAGACGACATTCCGTCCTTCTTCGATCGCGGACAGCACTGCGGTAACCGAAGCGGAACGATCCGCATGCACCTGCATCTTGTCTTCAAGTTCCTTTGTCAAGGCGGCAAGCTTTGCGTCGCTCCCGCTCTTAACGGCGAAAATTTCCTGTGCGCGCACTTCCTCTGCTTCAATGCGTGCGCGCAGCGTTTCGGATTCCGTCTCAAGCCGCTGCTTGTCCTTTTCGATGCTGCGTCTGCGCTCTTCACTCAAAAGCGCCCTGTTTTGTGTCGCAAGTGTTCGGTTCACATTTTCCGCAATCGCTTCCCGGATTGCGACGCCTGCGGTTTCCATCTCCTCATTTTTTCTTCTGAGTACGGAGAGCTTTGCATCGACCGCACTTTTTTCTGCGCGCGCCTTGTCAAGCGCATCGCCCGACTGCGCAAACTGCGCCTGCAATTCCCGGTTCTTCTCCTGAAAGGTCTCGATATTTTTCAGCGTGATGTTGATCTCAAACGCGCGGTGTTTTTCGGACAGCACAGCGTGCTCCTTGGCCTTTTCGCTTTCCGTCTGAAGTCCGCCGATGCGCGACTCAATGTCGATGATGATGTCGTTCATGCGATCCAGATTGTTATGGGCAGCATCCAACTTGCGACCGGCTTCAGCCTTCTGGCTCTTGTATTTGATAATGCCGGCGGCCTCTTCAAAAACCTCGCGACGTGCATCCTTGTCGCTTTCAATCTTTTCGACGCGCCCCTGTCCGATGAAGGAATAACCGTCCACGCCGATGCCCGTATCCATGATCAGTTCTCGGATATCGCGTAGGCGACACTGGTTGCCGTTGATCGAGTATTCGCTCTCGCCGCTTCTGAACAACCGGCGCATGATCGAGACTTCATTGTATTCGATCGGAAGAATACCCGTGCTGTTATCGAAGACGATTGCGACCTCAGCCATTCCCTTCTGCCTGCGGCTTGCCGTTCCGGCGAAAATGACCTCTTCCATCTTCCCACCGCGCAGCGTCTTTGCGCTCTGTTCGCCGAGCACCCAACGCATGGCGTCAGAGATATTGCTTTTTCCGCTACCGTTCGGACCGATGATGCAGGTGATCCCATCCTTGAAATCGATGGTCACCGGATCTGCAAAACTCTTAAATCCCTGTATTTCAACTCTCTTTAAGTACATTTAATTCCCCATTTGCCGTCTTATTGATCGTTCTCTGCAGACAGATTCATCAGTGCGTCTCCCGCCGCGTTCTGTTCCGCTTCCTTTTTGGAATAGCCTACGCCCGAACCGAGGCGCTTGTCACGAAGGTAAACGTCCACGTAGAAAACCTTCTCGTGAGGCGGTCCATCTTCTTTTTTGAGTTTGTAGGTAATGCAGACAGACCCCTTTTTCTGCAGTTCGATCTGGAGTGCGGTTTTCCGATCCCAACTCTCCACCCGACCTCCGGCGGTGCTCACCGCGTCGACCGCGTTTAAGATCGGAACCTCCATAGTATTATATACGAAATCCGCCGCCTTTTTATAGCCCCCATCCAGAAAAATCGCACCGGCGATCGCTTCGTAAAGATCTTCCAAAACTGAGGGATTTTCCCTTTCATGTCCTTTGTCCGCGCCGCGCCCCAAAATCAGGTACTGACCGAGACCGAGATCCGCGGCAATCCTTGAAAGTCCGGCTGTACAGACGAGCTTTGCCCGCAGGTTTGAAAGCGTCCCCTCATCCGCATCCGGCATCTTGTTGAAAATCGTACCGGTCACAACGAGTTCCACAACAGCATCTCCGAGATATTCAAGACGCTGATTCGACTGTGTCTTATCAAGTCCGATTTCGTTCACATACGAAGTGTGCATCAGCGCGTGCTGCAGATGCAGGAGGTTTCGAAACCGATAGCCGATTTTCTTCTGTAACTCTTTCAGCGCGGCGGCATCGTATTCAAATGCGTCGCGTACGTTGTATTTCTGTTGCATAAAATCGCTATTCTTCGACATCTCCAAAAATTTCGGATATTTTCTTCATCGATTTTTCGATCGTATTCACGACACGATTTTCCATGAACGGAACGGCTTTTGCAATGCTGTTGCGCACCGCCGTTGCGTCCGATGAACCATGCATTTTTACGACAGCACCCTTTACCCCGAGGACAGGTGCACCACCGTATTCGGTGTAATCGAAAGCTTTTTTGATCTCCGCAAGCTTGCCGTAAAGCAACGCGGCACCTGCTTTTGCGACAACACCCTCTGAGAATTTCCGGCGCATCAGATGCGAGATGGAAAGTGCCATCCCTTCCGTCATCTTGATCACGACGTTTCCGACAAGCCCATCACAGACGATGACGTCACAGATTCCGATCGGCAAATCCCGCGCTTCTACGTTGCCGATAAAATTCAGCCCGAGCTCCTCGCTGTTTGATTCGATGAGTTTATAGGCTTCTTTGAGAAAGGTGCTTCCTTTGCCGGGTTCGGTACCCATATTGACGAGACCGATGGTCGGATTGACCTTTCCGATGACGTCCTTCGCATAGATGCTCCCCATAACAGCGAACTGAAGCAGGTTGTGCGGCTTGCATTCAGCGTTGGCACCGGCATCGAGCAAAAGCGATGCCTTTCCCATTCCGAGAATCGGATAGGTACTGCCGAGCGCCGGACGGTAGATGCCGTTGATCTTGCCGGTGATCAGCGTTGCGCCGGTCATCAGTGCGCCGCTGTTTCCCGCGGAGATAAACAGATCACCCGCGCCGTCCCGAACGGTCTCAAGTCCGATGACCATGGACGAATTTTTCTTTTGGCGGATCGCCTTTACGGGCGTATCGGTGTTTTCGATCACGTCCGGTGCATGAATGATGCTGAACTTCTTCGCATCGGCACCCGCATCTTCCAGTGCCTTCTCAATCTGTTTTTCATCACCGACGACAACGATCTCATGATCGATCAGATCCGCAACATCCACGGCACCTTTGATAATTTCATCGGGCGCATGATCGCCGCCCATTCCGTCTAAAATAATCCGCATCGCTCCTCCTCATGTATCCTGACTTGCCGCATTCTCTATACCGCGTTCTCTATACCTCATCCCTCGTGCCGCATCCGCTGTTTAAAAGATGGCACAAAGTGTCTCACCGCTTTCAATATCTGAAACGATTTTCAGATTTTTTCCTTCTACATCATACACCTTTACAATATCCATGACATGTTCATCTTTGATGTCCGGATCAATATCGGTCAGAATATTTTTCATTCCGGCGAAAAATTCAGGCGCGTAATACCGCGTCGTCTCTTTGTTTTCAAAGATCGAAGCATAAAATATATCAGCTTCAACGAGATCTTGGAAAAAGTGGCTGCCATAAGACAACTCCGGCAGATATCCGGCACCCTCATAGCTGACCTCACAGGCGATGCTCATATTGCTGATCTCGGCAAATTTTACGGGTACGCCGAGTTCCGGCGATGAAGTCCCAATGCGCCCCGGAATCATCAACATGACCACTTTTCCGACCGCTTTATAGTATTGATTGATCGTGCCGATCACGCGGGCGATGCCCGGTTTCTTACTGTACGGATATTCGTAATATCCTTTTGGATCCACACAGACCACCGCGTCGATCGTTTCAAAATATGCGCCGCCCATCGTACCGCCGCACAGGCTGAAAAAGGTGTTCACCTTTGTAACTTCCGGAATTTTCATCCGAATGCCGCTGCCGCCGACCTGGAGCGGTCTGCACTGCAGAAGATTGATGACAAATCCGCCGGTTCGTGCGATGTTGACCGCGAACTCCATATCCACGGGATAGTTGTATTCCTCCTCGACAACCTTGAGAATCTTCCGCATGCCGGAGACGAATTCCTCGTTTCGGAGCAGATTGTCGCAGGATGTGAAGAGAACCTCTTTCTCAATCCCGTATTGCTTTAGTTCGCTTTCCCGAGCAGCATCGCGTTCGATCATGACCGACTTAAACCAGTCCGCCATCTTCGCTGTAGCCTCATCGATGCTGATCGTCGTATGCGCATTGATGGTCAGATCGAGCACATCGACGTTGTGCTGCGCGAAATCGGAAATAAATTTGCTCTGCATGGCATGAAGCTTCGGGTTGTCAAGCGAAGCGATCCTCGGATAATCACCGCCCGTCCGGTCGACGGCGCGGGTACCGAGCCCCATCACGAGACGGATCATGCCGGCTTCCGGATCGATGTTATCGTTCCACTTATAAGCGTTGTATGAAAATGCAACGCCGGCGGCTGCGGGCATGTAGATGTCCTTAAAGAGCGAGCCGGATACGCGTTGAACAAGCAGCGCCATCTGCTCGTCGAGGTACTCCAGTCCGCGCTGCTGACGGTACTCCAACACCGATTCATCCATCGTGCTCGCATATACGCGGCGCACCGCATCTTCAAAAGCCAACAGCCTTTCTTCGAGCGGCCCCTTGTTGACACAGAATACCGATTCATATTTGCCCGCGAACGCGTTGCCGAAGCCATCCTCGAGCAGGCTGCTGGAACGGACGATGATCGGACTCTGACCGAAATACTCGAGCATCCGTCGGAACTGTTCACGAATGTTGTCAGAAAATGCACCTTCCAGAATTTTTTCCTTCAGAATCTCCGCGACGGTGAAATAACCGCGTTTCTTGCGTTGCTTGATCTTGAGACCCCAGCATTTGTTGCGAATCAGAAAGGTGTAATAGAGGTTTGAACAGATATAGAAGGAGTCATGCGGCTCCAAAAGCTTCGAAATCTCCGGAAGACGTTTGTCAACAATTTTCCTTGACAGGATCATGCCCGTCGCCTTGCCGCCGATACTCCCGACGCCGATCATGCGTGACTTGATGTCGATCAGATCGCGGAGTTTGACGTTCTGCACCGCGATATCCAGAATGTGCGCATCGTTTCCGAAAACCATGCTGCACATCTCACGCAGATCGGTCGGCTCCTGATCTCGCTGAATGAGCGTCTTCTTCTCCATGAAAAAACGCTCCCAGTTGTCGAGGTTTTGTGTGCTGTCCACATTGCCGCTCTGTGCAACAAGGTCAAAATACCTTGCGAGATCGATGCCGTTTGTAAGCGGCGTCACCTCGTTTTCGGATGCGTTCTCATCCATTACGACCCGGTGTGGCAGAAAGATCGTCGGCAGATATCTGTCCTGAACTTTGATGGGATGTAGGTACATATATTTGTCATCATCGAAAATGTCGATGAGCACCTGTGCATTTTCCCGGATGCGGGCGACCGATTCAAAGGAGTGATAGTTGCGCGCGTAGGCGAAATAGGCGACGGAATTCGTGCGGGCGATCTCCGGAGCCGTGACGACGAAGAAATTGCCCATCATCCAGTCGGCGATCCATTCCACCTGCAGATCGGTCATGCTGTCGAAGACGTAGTACGTCTCCCGTCCTTCTTCCTCGATGATATCCGAGATCATCATAACGACGGATTCAAAACCGCCGCTCATATCGATTTCACGGGTCTTCAAGCCGTCGCGCGGAGCGATCAGCGGCAAGCTTGCATCGAAACAGATGTAGACGGTATTCTTCCCGTCGGCTAGCGCTTTGTCTATGAAGCGCTCAGAGAAAAAGAGGTATTCATCTATATCGGACACCTGCCATACGACGTTGTCGCCGCAACGGATATAATCCAGCGCGGCGTCTAGTCCCGACAGGCCGGAATATGCCTTTTTCTGGTTTATCATAGAAGTATTATATCATAAATAATTTGAATTTTTGATATAATCAGCCGCCGCAGATTATCCAATGATGTATCGCATCACCTCGGGGAAACAGGTTTTTTGGTATTGCGGGCAGGTGAAACACTCGAAAAAGTTTGGAGCGCCTTCGCGCGGGATTGCCGTGAAACCATTTTTTGCAAAAAAGCCGGGTGCACGGGCAACGAGGTAGAGGCTTTCGCCGCCTTGCGCCTTCACCTCGCTTAAAAGCAGCTCGATCAATTCTTTTCCGAGTCCCGCACCCCGATACGACGGATCGGTGGCGATGCCGTCACAGATAAATTCGCCGTCGCGCCGCGCCAACACGCAACCGCCGATCAGCCGACCTTCTGCATCTTCCGCCTTCCAACACTTCACAATGTCCGTAGGCGTCTCATCCGCTTCCGAAAATTCCAACTCGTTTTCAATAAAGAAAGGAATCAGAGATTCGTAATCCTCCGTCACAGATATCGTTATTTTCTTATCAATCATTTCATTTACCACACATTTCCGTCCATATCGTCCTTCAGCGTATTGATCTTAAGCCGCCGCGGCAAGACCTTAACGTCCAGCGGCAGCGCATCTCCCGCCTCCCCATCCACGTCCGTCACGATCTCTACGGACGATTCTATTTTGAGTTGATTCGTTCTAAAGCTGATCACCTTCTCGTTTTCCGTATGCTGCCCGGTCAGCACGCTGAACAGCAGCGGTCCCAGATTTACGACCGGCATCTCCTGAAAAACGATCACATCCAGCAAGCCGTCGTTGATCTCTGCGGTCGGTGCGACGCGTTTAAATCCGCCGGCAGATCGTCCGTTCATGATCAGCATTGCATACATCTTCGTTACAATTTTTTCATCCGGCGTCGTCAGTTTGATCGGAATCGGACGAAGCTTTGTAATCTCGGCCATACCGCGCAGATAATATGCCATAATACCCATCGTGTTTTTTACGGCCGGATCCGTCTTTTGGCTTACATCAACCATCATGCCCATCGCCAGCACATTCACAAAACACCGATCATTTGCCACGCCGACATCCATGTGGGTATAATGTTCGCTTGTCGCGATTTTGAGAAATTCCTCGATGCCCATCGGCAGATCAAAATAATGCGCCAGATCGTTTGCCGTACCCGATGGGAATACAGCCAACGGCACGTAAACATCATGACGAATCATCGCATTTACAAGCGTATTGATCGTGCCGTCTCCGCCTGCAACCATGATCTTGGCATAGGTGTTGATGTCCGCTTCCGTAAAAAGCTTATCGAGCGCGTCCCGATCATCCGCCCGAAGCGCGATCGCGAGCATGCCCGCGTGCTGAAACGCTTCGATCACCTTATCCAGATTGTTGCTGATGACGCCGTTCCCCGCATAAGGGTTGTAATATAAGAGTATCTTTTTAATATTCATTTTCCTACCTCATTTAGATTTTCTGCCTTCGCCGGACTATCTGCATCCGGTTGACATTCCGTCTTCGGAAAATCAACCGCCGCCGAAAAATGTCCGATCACGTCTCCGATCAGATACAGGGATCCCGCAAAGATCACCGCGTCGTAATCTCCCGCCGCAGCAAGCGCCGCGTCGTAAGCAGCGGTAACATCCGCCGCTGCCGTAACGTGTACGGGTTGCGCCGAAAGCTGATTTGCAGCGATTTTCTCCATGGCCGCGGCGAGATCCTCCGCACGCATACTGCGCACATTTGTCGATTCCGTTGCGATAAACGCCGATGCGAACGACGCAAAATTTTCGATCACACCGCTAAAATCCTTATCGCGCATCACAGCACAGACGACGAGAATGCGCTTCCCCGGCAGCAGTGCGCGAACCGTATCGGCAAGCGACTTTGCGCCCGCAGGATTGTGTGCGCCATCCAAGATGATCAGCGGCGCAGCGGAAACGATCTGAAAACGCCCGTCCAGACATGCGGTTTTCATCCCTATCCGAAGGGCGTCAGGCGTCAGGCGTATCAGCTTTTTACTGCGCAGCACCTCAAGCGCCGCAAGCGCGCATACCGCATTTTCGATCTGATGTCTGCCGGGCATCGAAATGTGAATGTCGTCATAACGTATTCCGAGAATCTCCGCAGAAAACGAAGCGCCCGCAAGCGACAGTTCCTTCACGTACAGCCGAAGCCCCTGCCGGTGCACACAGCGGGGCAGAGGAGAACCGTCCGGGGTTGTCTCACCGTCCCCGGTCCACTCGATATGTGCGTCGGTCAGCGGTGCACCCGTCTCATAGGCCTTCCTTGCGATCACCCTTGCCGCTTCTCCCGTTGCTGCGGATACGACAGGGCAGCCTCGCTTGATGATACCGGCTTTTTCCGCCGCGATCTCCCCGGTGGTCGATCCGAGTACGGCCGTATGATCTAGCGCGATCGAGGTGATCACGCTTACGAGCGGATTTTCTACGATGTTCGTGGAGTCTCCGCGTCCGCCGAGCCCCACTTCGAGGATGACGAAATCCGGATCAAGCGCTGCGAAATAGGTGAGTCCGATCGACGTCACGATCTCAAATTCTGTCGGCGTTTCGCCGTGTTCCCGCTCGATACGCGCCGCCGCTGCAATCACGCGGTCGGTCAGCGCCTCGAGCGTTTCCTGCGGAATCATCTCACCGTTTGCTTCGATGCGTTCACGGAAATCCCCTACATACGGCGATGTAAAAATCCCGGCGGAATATCCGCAGGCGCGCAGTGTCTCATACAGATATCGGCAAACGGAACCCTTCCCGTTTGTTCCCGCTACATGGAGCACCCGCAGCGACCGATCGGGATGTCCGAGCGCATCCATCAGAAGT
>JAISKP010000004.1 GCA_031260885.1 Eubacteriales Family XIII. Incertae Sedis bacterium | reverse complement strand
ACGGGATCATTTCCGTGATCGGCGCAAAGCATTAATATTTCGTCATTTCTCATCGCGGCGAAGATCTCCGGCAGAAATTGATCGAAGGATTCTATTGCGTGCGCATATCCTTCCGGATTTCTTCTATGCCCGTATTTCGAATCAAAATCGACTAAGTTTGTAAAGATTAGACCGCTCGTATCACCGCGCATTGCCTCGATCGTCTTGCGGCAACCGTCGTCATTGTCCTCCGTGTGGATCGACGTTCCCGTTCCGTGCCCGGCGAAAATATCGTGGATCTTCCCGATCGAAATGACGTCCAAGCCGGCGGCGATGACATTGTCGAGCAGCGTGGGCAGCGGCGGACTGACGGCGTAATCCCTGCGGTCGGACGTACGCACGCGTTTGCCATCCCGAATTTCATAGGGGCGTGCGATCACGCGTCCCACGAGCATCGGTCCCTGCAGCATCTCCCGTGCGATTTCACAGATTTCATACAGACGCGCAAGCGAAATGACCGAAGTGTTGACCGCGATCTGAAATACGCTGTCATTTGACGTATAGATGATCGGTTTTCCCGTGCTTTCATGCGCAGGACCGAGGATTTCGATGATCTCCGTACCGGAAGCCGCGTAGTTTCCGAGCGTGCCGACGCCGATCCGCTGTTCGAACGCGCGCATGAAGTCTTCGGGGAACGTCTCAAATGTCTGAAACGGAATCTCCGTAAGAAGCCCCGCAATCTCCCAGTGTCCGGTGATCGTATCTTTGCCCTTCGACGCTTCCGCAAGCCGTCCGTAGGCGCCGACCGTATGATTCACTTTCCGTCCGAGCAATTCCAATCCGTCAATATTGAACAGACCGAGTTTTGTCAGGTTCGGCGCATTGAGCTTCGGATACGCAGTCACGATATGTCCGAGCGTATTTGCGCCGGCATCGCCGTACGCCACCGCATCCGGCAGTGCGCCGACGCCGAGACTGTCCATTACAATCAGTGTAACCCTACGAAACATCTTTTTCCTCCCGATTCAATATAGTTCTATCTTATTGTCTTTTCGTTCGTTTTACAACAATAACTTTGATAATCGTTTAACAATAATAGTTGCACAATTCAAACACGCGTTTTATAATAAGAATTGGGAAAGAAAACGGTTTTCAATCACGTTTTCAGAAAGGATTTTTTATAATCTAACTGCAATCTGTTTCGGATTCGCAAAATCTCATTGAATATTATAAATAAAAAGGGAGGGGAACTCTATGAACACAAAGCGTATATTAGCATTTTCAGTATCTGCGGTGTTGATGCTGTCACTTTCGTTGTCTGCATGCGGCACAGGCACATCCGGCGGTAACGGTGGCGGCACATCCGGTACGGACACCAGCGGCGGTCAGGTCTATTTCCAAAACTTTAAACCTGAACAAGACGAAGCCTATCAGGCGATTGCGAAAGAATACACGGCTGAAACCGGCGTGCCTGTGAAAGTCATCACGGCTGCATCCGGAACCTACGAGCAGACCTTGCGCAGTGAAATTGCAAAGAATGATGCACCGACGATCTTCCAGATCAACGGACCGGTAGGTTATGCGGCTTGGAAAGACTACACTGCGGATTTGTCCGGGAGTGATATTTACGGACATCTCTCGGACAAGAGTCTTGCCATAACAGGAGAGGACGGCGGTGTTTACGGCGTTCCGTTCGCGATTGAAGGCTACGGCATCATCGTGAACAACAAGATTGCCGCCAAATACTTCGCACTGAATGGCGCAAAAGCAGCAAGCCTTGACGAAATCAATACATTTGCCAAGCTAAAGGCAGTTGTAGAAGATATGCAAGCGAAAAAAACCGATCTCGGCATTGAGGGCGTATTCGCATCCACGAGCCTGAAGCCCGGCGAGGACTGGCGCTGGCAGACGCATCTGATGAACGTTCCGATCTACTGCGAATGGAGCGGTGCAGGCGCTGATCTTTCGGATCCCGCAGCCACAGATGAAATCAAGTTTCAGTACAACGAGAACTTCAAGAATATTTTCGATCTGTATCTGAACAACTCCACAATCGTACCTACCGTGGCCGGTTCCAAGACCGTGGACGATTCCATGGCGGAATTCGCGCTCGGGAAGGCGGTGATGGTGCAGAACGGCAACTGGGCCTACGGACAGATCTCCGGCGTAGACGGTAACACGGTTGAAGCCGCGGATGTGACCTTCATCCCAATCTACATCGGCGCTCCCGGCGAAGAAAAGCAAGGGCTGTGTATCGGCACAGAGAACTTCTTCTGTATCAACAAGAATGCCTCGGAAGTCGATCAAAAGGCCTCATTGGACTTTTTGAATTGGCTCTACACCTCGGATGCGGGGAAGGCGCATGTCACGAATGACCTTGGCTTCATTGCACCGTTTGATTCCTTTACAGATGCGGACAAGCCATCCGATCCGCTCGGTCAGCAAGTTATGGATTGGAGCGCAAAATCGGGTATTCAGAACGTACCTTGGAACTTCACCGTATTTCCGTCCCAACAGTTTAAGGACAACTTCGGCGGATATCTACTGCTCTACGCACAGGGACAAATGGACTGGAACGATGTAAGCGCCAAAGTTATCACCGACTGGACAGCCGAAAAAGCCGCTGCACAGTAGATATGTACCGAAACCATAAACATGCAGTTGATTGGATCGTAAGAAACCTATGCGCCGCGGTCTTTTCGGAGATCGCGGCGAATACATAAAGTCATCATCAATTTTTTATTAAAAAGAGGGTTTCATCGTGCAAAAAAGTCTAAAAAAATACTTCCCCGCATTTGTGCTTCCCACTTTGGTCGCCTTCACCATCGCGTTTCTCGTCCCGTTCATCATGGGACTCGCGCTGAGTTTCTGTGATTTTACCATTGTGACGGATGCGAAATTTACGGGCTTTGACAACTATGTGCGCGCTTTCACAGATCCGAGCAGCAACTTCCTGCATTCACTCGGTTTTACGGCACTGTTCACAGTCGTCTCCATCATCACCGTCAACATCTTTGCATTTATTCTGGCACTTCTCCTCACAAAGGGGCTGAAAGGCACAAATCTGTTCCGCTCGGTGTTCTTCACACCGAATCTGATCGGCGGTATCGTGCTCGGCTATGTGTGGAACACCATCCTGAACGCGATCTTAGAACGCTTCGGCGTGACGCTGATGTACAGCCCGAACCTAGGATTCTGGGGGCTAATCGTCGTGATGAACTGGCAGATGATCGGCTATATGATGATCATCTACATCGCCGGCATCCAAAACATTCCACGCGATCTGAAGGAAGCGGCAGCGATCGACGGCGCGAACAAACGTCAGTCTATTTTCCGCGTGACGCTTCCGCTCGTCATGCCTTCCATTACGATCTGTACATTCCTGACGCTTACAAATTCGTTCAAACTGTTTGACCAGAATCTCGCGCTCACGGGCGGCGGTCCTTCGAATATGACCGAAATGCTCGCGTTGAACATCTTCCATACCTTCTACAACCGCAACGGTTGGAGCGGACCGGGGCAGGCGAAGGCAGTGGTATTTTTCCTCATGGT
>JAISKP010000224.1 GCA_031260885.1 Eubacteriales Family XIII. Incertae Sedis bacterium | reverse complement strand
AAGAAGGTCTGCATGCGCGGATGTTCCGGGGTATCAAAAATTGTTTCCGGGCTGCCGCAGGCAAGCGCCGTCCCGTCATCCATAAAGAGTACCCTGTCGGAAATCTCCCGAGCGAAGTTCATTTCATGGGTGACAATGATCATCGTCACATGTTCTTCCGCAAGGTTTTTAATGACCCGCAGAACCTCACCGATCAATTCAGGATCAAGCGCCGACGTCGGTTCGTCAAACAGCATGATCTCCGGATCCATAGCCAGCGCGCGTGCAATTGCAACGCGCTGCTGCTGTCCGCCCGAAAGCTGATACGGATAGGCGTCTTTTTTATCGAAGAGACCTACCTTATGAAGCAGCACGATGCCCTTTTCAAGCGCTTCGTTTTTCGGAACACCCTTCACATTCATAGGTGCCTCGATCAGATTTTCGATGACGGACTTATGCGGGAAAAGATTGAAGTTTTGAAACACCATTCCGAGATGCGAACAGATCTGAAGAACTTCTCTGTTGTTTAAATATACCGTTTTCCCATCCGCGTTTTCTTTGGCGATGAACTTTCCGTCGATGCAGATGCTGCCCTTATCGGCGGTTTCAAGATGATTCAGAAGCCGCAGCAGGGTGCTTTTCCCCGAACCGGACGGACCTATAACCGAAAGAATCTCTCCGGATTCAACGGAAAGATCCACACCTTTCAGAACGTGCAGCTTTCCGAAACTCTTATGAAGATTTGTTGCGTTTACAATTTGCATGATGTGCGTTTCCGTTATTTGATCGTATAATAGGCATATTTCTTTTCGATTTTTCGGAATATCTGGATTACGATAAAGGTCAGGATCAAGTAGAGTACAGCCGCAATCGCAAGTGCACCGACATTGAAATCCCGGGACATGACGACCTTCGCATTTTTCAGAATCTCCGGCACCGCGACGACGTAACAAAGTGCCGTATCCTTGATCAGGTTGATGCATTCATTTCCCATTGGCGGCAGAATCGTCTTCACCGCCTGTGGCAGGATGATACGGCGCATCGTGAGCCATGGCGGCATGCCGAGTGCCTTGGAAGCCTCATACTGTCCTCGACCGATCGACTGAATGCCCGCCCGAAAGATTTCCGTAAAATATGCGGCATAATTAAAAACAAAAGTGATATAGATGGCAGTCAGCGGCGTGAAGCTGATAAAGCTGTTCGTTAAAATCGCAAGCCCGTAATAGGTGAAAAACAGCTGGAGCAAGAGCGGCGTTCCGCGAAACACCCATGTATACGTACCGATCACGCCGTGTAAAATACGAAAACGCGAAAGTTTTCCGAGCGCACAGATGATCCCGAGCGGGATCGAAAAAATGAGCGTCACGATAAAGACCTTTAACGTGACGCCCCCACCCATTGCAATATATGCTGTGATGTCGGCAAGGTATTTCGGATCCATGATTTCTTTAGAAGTCCGAAGCCGTCAGCTTCGGGACATCGCGGATCACGATGTTCTCCGTAAACCATTTTTCGCAGATCGCATCCGTTGTGCCGTCTTTCTGCATCTCATCGAGCACGTTGTCGATCGCCTCGCGCAGGCTTACAGAACCCTGCCGAAGACCGATGCCGAAATACTCACTGCCGAGGCTTTCATCCAAAATGCGGTACGTACCCGGTTCCTGCAGCATGACATATTCGATGAGGATCTTGTCCACGCCAACGGCATCAATGCGACTTGAGCTTTTCAGATCGAGCAATGCATCCTGATAATCACCGTACTCACGAACTTCACCCAAGGTTCCTTCGAAGTCAGTATCCGCAGCCAAAAGTTCCAACGCGGCACTTTCGCTCTGCACACCGACGATTTTTCCGGAAAGATCGCCCTTTGTCTGAATATCAGAACTCGCCTTTACAACGAGCAGCTGCTCATTTGCAAGATAGGGCTTCGTAAATTCGACCTGTTTGTTGCGATCTTCCGTGATGGAATAACCATTCCAGATCACATCGATGTTACCGCTGGTCAGTTCCATTTCCTTTGTAGACCAGTCGATCGGCTTTGCGATGAGCTCAACGCCCAATCTGTCCGCAACAGCCTGTGCCAGTTCGATGTCAAATCCCGTTAAATTGCCCGTCGCGTCGCGAAAGCCCATCGGTGGAAATTCATCATCGCATCCGAGCACGAGCTGACCTTTTTTCTGCAACTCGTTCAGCGAGTCATCCGCACTCGCAGTACCGCCACCCTCGAAAGCGTCGCCTTCGGACGAAGAACTCTCCGCACCCGGCCCGGCAGCATTGTTCGAACTCGAACCCGAATCGCCGCATCCCGCCGCGAATACAGCAACGGAAGCAACCATCAGCAAAGCGCATAATACACATAATTTCTTTTTCATTTTCGCCTCCGCTCAGTCTCTTGTATACGTAATGAGATCTTCATTGATTTCGTTTGCGGCAACCGACACCGGAATATCGCTTCCCGCTTCCGACAACCGGGGCTTACCGTCAATCAAATCACGGGCGCGTTTTGCAGCCAGAATGACGAGCGTATACCTGCTATCTGCCTTCTTTCTGATTTCATTAATCGCTGGATAAAGTAACATTATGCATCTCCCTCATTTCTATATTTCTCCAACAATGCGTCGGCACGATCGCCGACCCTAAGATGTTCTGTGGTGATAATCGCAGCAATGTTCGCAACCGCTTCACCGAGCGAGTCATTCACAATGCAGTAATCATATGAACGCAAATGCGACATTTCATCAAGCGCATTGCCGAGTCGCGTCGAAACAGATTCTTCCGTCTCAGACTTTCTCCCCTGAATGCGTCTGCGCAATTCGCGCATTGAGGGCGGAAGAATGAAAATAAACACACCGCCCGGATAATTTTTCTTTACCTGCAGCGCTCCCTGAACATCAATTTCGAGAATGACATCAATGCCGGCGTTCAGCCGCTGCAATACGGATTCCTTCGGGGTGCCGTACAGATGACCGAAGACTTCTGCATATTCAAGAAACCCGTCTTCGGATATCTTCTGACGAAACTGCTCTTCTGTAACG
>JAISKP010000196.1 GCA_031260885.1 Eubacteriales Family XIII. Incertae Sedis bacterium | reverse complement strand
TTTTACATCGGGTTCGATCCGACGGCGGACAGCCTGCACGTCGGTCATTTCATGCAGATCATCATCATGATGTACATGCAGAAGTTCGGTCATGTGCCCGTCGTGCTCATCGGCGGCGGTACCGGCATGGTCGGCGATCCGTCCGGACGGACGGACATGCGCAAGCTCATGACGAAGGACACGGTCGTGGAAAACTGCCGTGAATTTGAAAAGACCTTCAGCCGTTTCCTCGACTTCTCGGGCGACAGTGCGATCGTCGATAACAACGCGGACTGGTTGCTTGACCTGAACTATGTCGAGTTCATCCGGGACATCGGCAAGCATTTCTCCGTGAACACGATGTTGCGGGCGGATTGTTACAAGAACCGGATGGAGACGGGACTGAGCTTCCTCGAATTCAATTACATGCTCATGCAGTCCTACGACTTTCTTGAGCTCTACAGAAGATATGGCGTCAAGATGGAGTTCGGCGGCGACGATCAGTGGTCGAACATCTTAGGCGGCGTCGATCTCGTGCGGCGTGAGCTCGGCGAACAGGTCTACGGCATGACGTTCAAGCTCCTGACCACGAGCGAAGGCAAGAAGATGGGCAAGACGGAAAAAGGCGCCCTCTGGCTCGACGAACGGAAGACCTCAGCCTACGACTTCTATCAGTATTGGCGCAACGTCGAAGACGCGGATGTCGAGAACTGCCTATCCCTCCTGACCTTCCTGCCGATGGATGAGGTTCACCGTCTCGCGGCACTCGAAGGCGCGGAAATCAACAAGGCAAAGGAAATTTTAGCTTACGAAGTGACGGAACTCGTCCACGGCACGGCGGAAGCGGACAAAGCGCAGGAGGCGGCGCGTGCGCTGTTCGGTTCTTCTGCCGGAAGCGCAGGCGGCAACATGGACGACGTCCCGACCTCGGATCTCGACCGCGATCGTTTTGCCGGCGAAGGCGTCGGCATCGTAAATCTGATCCGCGAGCTCGGACTCGTGCCGAGCAACGGCGAGGGATTTCGCACGATCGATCAGGGCGGACTCACGATTAACGATGTGAAGATCACAGATCCGAAGCAGGTGCTCACCGAGCAGGATTTCGATGCGGACGGGACGATCCTCATCCGCAAGGGAAAGAAGACCTACCACCGCGTAAAGCTTGTATAGCGGTTGCAATAGAGGGCGGGCGGCAACACAAAGTGTTGCCGCCCCTTATTTTCTGTCCCTAAAATGATTTCTATTCATATTTCCTAACATTTTCAGACATCTCATTTATCAAACGAATCGTTTCAATTACATTTAACACTACTTTAACAATGGGCATGTTAGAATGTTTTTGGAAAGGAGTGTCGAGACTGTCTACTCGACGGCGGTATGATGATTCACATTCTTGTTGTAGAGGACGATGTAAAGCTAAACCAAATCGTCTGTAAATATCTGAACAATAACGACTATCAGGCTACAGGCTGCATGAATCCGAATGAGGCCTATGATCTTCTTTTCACTTCGAGATTTGATCTGATCATTTCCGATATCATGATGCCGGGCACAGATGGTTTTGAATTTGCCGAAACGATCCGGGCGCAGGACAAAACCATTCCGCTTCTGTTCATGACCGCGCGCGACGACATTTCTTCGAAACAAAAGGGATTCCGCATCGGGATCGATGATTACCTCGTCAAACCCTTCGATATGGATGAATTGATCCTGCGCGTCGGTGCGCTGCTGCGCAGAGCAAATATCGCCAGCGAGCGAAAGCTGACCGTCGGAAGCCTTACGATGGATGAGGACGAGCGCTGCGCGATCGTAAACGGGGAAGAAATCCCGCTGTCGGTCAGAGAATTTAATATCCTGTATAAGCTACTGTCTTATCCGAAAAAGACCTTTACGCGCAGTCAGCTGATCGGTGAATTTTGGGGGCTGGAAAGCGAATCCGGTCTTCGGACCGTCGATGTGTTCATCACGAAGCTCAGAGAGAAATTTTCAGCATGTACGGATTTTGAGATTGTCACAATCCGCGGATTTGGATATAAGGCGGTGATTAAGTGAAACGCAAAACAACCCATAAGATCCGGTTGACAAAAGATCGCCGCATCACTGCGAGTGCTGTTACGCTGAAACAGTTCCTCGTGATATTTGTAGCTGTACTCTTTATCTGCGGGAACTACCATATCATCTATGTCACCTATTGGGAAAGCGCACCCGACAAGCAGGAAGCGCTACCCGGGGTTATGATCGGGTTGATTTTGCTGGCTTCTCTTGTCGGAGCCGTCTTAATAGGGTTGTTAAAAGGAATTTATTTTGACAAACCGATCAAAACAATTGCGGATGCTGCTCAGAAGGTAGCAGATGGTGATTTTACCGTGCGCATACCTCCGCATCGCAAAGACGGCAAAAAAGATCAGATCGAACTGTTGATCGAGGATTTCAACACGATGACCGAGGAACTCAGCAGCACGGAAACCTTGAAGGCCGATTTCATCACGAATGTGTCCCACGAAATCAAAACGCCGCTGTCCGTGATCCAAAGTTACGCGACCGCCATACAGGACGATGACATTACGCCTGAAGAAAGACATGAATACGGCAAAACTATCGTGGAAACTTCAAAGAAGCTGACCGAGCTTGTCACAAACATTCTCAAGATGAACAAATTAGAGAATCAGGAAATCCTGCCCCGATCTACGCCTTTTGCGCTCGATGAGCAGCTTCGGGAGTGCGTCCTGAGCTATGAGGAATTATGGGACAAAAAGAACATCACGCTTGTCGGCGATGATATCGACGAAGTAACCGTGAACTGCGACCGGACGCTTTTGGAGCTCGTCTGGAACAACCTCATCTCCAACGCCGTCAAGTTTACGGATGGCGGCGGCGTGATCACGCTGACGCTGAAGGAGGAAGGGGATTTTGCTGTTGTACAGATAACGGATACGGGCTGCGGCATGAGTCCGGAAACGACTTGCCATATTTTTGACAAATTCTATCAGGGCGACACCTCGCATTCGACCGAAGGAAACGGGCTCGGGCTTGCACTTGTGAGCAAGGTGATCGCTTTGACCGGCGGCGAAATATCGGTCACCAGCACGATCGGCGTTGGAACGACGATCACCGTGAAAGTCAAAAAGTAGATGCGACGCCGAGATTCATTTTCTCTTTTAACAATTCTTTAACATTACTTTAGCGTTCAGGTAACAGTACCCCTATATCATGCAATCTATATTGAAGCAAAAGATTGTTGAGAGAGGGAAGTTACATGAAAAAAAAGACGAAGATCATCATTCTGGCTTGCATCGTAGCGGCAGTCGCGATTGTGGCAATCCTACTATTTATAAACAGCAGGTCTTCTGATGCGGACAATACGGCTATCCAGACAAAGATCCTATCGCAGGTGACGCTCGCGGACACCATCAGCGTCACGGGAACAGTGGAGAGCAACGACCGCGCGGAGGTGTATTCGCCGATTCAGACGCTCCCCGTCTTAGACATCTTCGTCGGGGTAGGCGATCATGTGGAAGCCGGAGATATCCTCTGCGAACTGAACACGGACAGTCTGGAAAACAACATTGCACAGAGCAATGCGCAGATCAGCAATTCCGATTCAACATCTGCACAGACAGTGGCGTCCAATCAAATGAAATACGACAATGCCGTATACAACTTGAACAACGGGCTAAACGCGCAGGTGAACAGTGCAGGCGACGCAGTACGGAATGCAGAGACCGCAGTAAACCGCGCAAACGCAGCGCTCGCTGCAGCACAGACTGCAATCCCTGCGGCACAAACCGCACTCGATCAAGCGCAAGCCGATTATAACACCAACCCGGATCAGGCAAATCTGGACGCCTTGACTGAAGCACAATCCGCCTTCAGTGACGCTTCAAAGGCTATGGCAACCGCAGCAACTACGGCGGCAGATGCGCAGACCGCATATCAAAATACTTGGAGTCAGTACACGATCACCCTGAACGCCGCAAATCAGGATATCGAGACCTATCGAAAAACCCTGGAATCCAGTCAGATAGCGGCAAACACGGGCACCGATTCACAGAAGATCGCGCTGAAAGAACTGAAGGCACAGCTTGCACAAGCCAAAATCACCGCTCCGATATCCGGCACGGTCATGGAGGTTCATGCCATAAAAGGTGGCGCTTCTTCAGGCGTGCTTTTCGTAATTCAAAATACAAATGATCTGCGGATCCGAACGACGATCAAGCAATATGACGTCAACCGCGTGAGTACCGGCATGGATGTCTTCATCCAATCCGACAGCACCGGAGACGATGTATATGAAGGCAAACTGATCAGTATCGCACCCCTGCCGCTCTCCCCTGTGTCTGCAGCAAGCGGATCGGATGTCGTGTATGAAGCTGAAATCGCGGTCACGTCCTCACAGACAGCGCTCAGGATCGGCATGAGCGCTCGCATGGATATCATTCTTGCGCAGGTCGAGCATGTGATTGCCGTACCTTATGATGCAGTGGCAGAAAGCCCTGCAGGAGAAAAAATTGTATACGTCGCTATCAAGTCAAATGATGATAAAACCACCCGGTATCAGGCAATTCCGGTGATCACAGGCATGGAAACCGATTTTTACATCGAAGTATCCGGAAAGGACTTGAAAGAAGGCATGTCTGTCGTATCCAATCCGGAGCTGCTTACAGCGGAGCAAATCCATGAATAGCGAGAACATGATCCTCATGCAGGATATTGTCAAACGATTCTTCATCGGTTGTCCGAACGAATTGCAGGTGCTGGATCACATCGGCCTAGATGTACGGGCGGGAGAATTCGTTTCGATCGTCGGCGAATCCGGCTCGGGCAAATCGACCCTGATGAACATTATCGGTGCACTCGACCGCCCGACGGAAGGGGAATACATCCTTGACGGCGTCGACATGGGAACGCTGGATGACAACAAACTGTCCGACATCCGAAATGCCAAAGTGGGATTTGTCTTCCAGACCTTCAATCTGGTGCCGCGGACGACCGCGCTGAAAAATGTGGAACTTCCCATGCTGTACGCAGGCGTCTCCCGCACCAAGCGGACTGCACGAGCCAAAGAACTGCTCCGTCTTGTCGGCATGGAAGAACGCATGACGCACATGCCGAATGAACTTTCGGGCGGGCAGAAACAGCGCGTCGCAATCGCGCGTGCCATGGCAAACGATCCCGCGATCATCCTCGCGGACGAACCTACCGGCGCACTCGATTCCGTGACCGGACGACTCGTCATGGATATCTTTCATTCCCTACACAAGGAAAGCGGGAAGACCATTGTGCTCATTACACACAGTCAGGAATTGGCAGAAGAGACGGAGCGGATCATTTCGCTGAAAGACGGACGGATCACGGGCGTGAGAAAGGGATCTAACTGATGGATATGTTTGAAAATCTTTCGCTTGCGATCGGCAGTTTAAAAGCCAACAAGATGCGCACGCTGCTGACCCTGCTCGGCATCGTCATCGGCATTGCTTCCGTGATCGGCATCATGACGGTCGGTTCCTCTATGACCGATTCGATCCTGGGTGCTATTCAGGGGATGGGCGCGGGCAATATCACCGCGAGCGTCCAGCAGCGGAGCGGTGAAGAGGATGACGGCGATTTCGCTGCAGATGCCGTGCTGCCGGGCGGCAGGAGCGAGAGCATAAGCGTGCAAGCAACGCCAACGATATCGGATCGCGTCACCGATCAGATGATCAGCGATTTTAGAGAAAATTTCCCGGATCAAATAGAGAATATCAGCCTGTCTGAATCGGTCGGTTCCGGACAGGTCAAGGATGGTCGTAAATATGCGAATGTCTCTGTGACCGGTACCAATAGCGGATATGGCGCGGTGAACGACATCAAGATCGTGAACGGACGGTATATCAAGGATGCTGACATATCAGCGTCCAGAAACGTCGCCGTGGTTTCCGACAAATTTGCAAAGAGCATCTTCGGATCTCAGGAACCTGTAGGCGAACAGATCAAAATCTATCAGGGCGAGCAAATCTATGTCTATGCGGTAATCGGCGTATATGAATCCGAGACATCCAACATTGTCATGGGCGCTCCTGTTGCGGAAAAGGACATCCGGACAAATTTGTATATACCGGTATCCGCAGCAAAGAGTTGGAACGGATCGGAGTCCGGATATATGTCGTTCACGATCCGGACGCGCGTCGGCGTGGACACGGACGCCTTCCTCGCGCAAGCTCAAAGCTATTTTGACCGATACTATGCGCGGAACCAGAACTTCGAAGTTTCCGTAAGCAGCATGGAATCGCTCATGAACGCGATCGGCTCCATCCTTGACGCCCTTTCCCTCGGTCTGGCGATGATCGCAGCCATATCGCTGATCGTAGGCGGCGTCGGCATCATGAACATCCTTTTGGTATCCATCACAGAACGGACAAAGGAGATCGGCATCCGCAAAGCGCTCGGCGCGAAAAATGCCGCAATTCGGGTTCAGTTCATCACCGAATCCATCATCATCTGCCTGATCGGCGGCGTCATCGGCATCGTCGGGGGAATCGGGTTGGGTCTGATCGGATCGCAGATTCTCGGTTTTCAGGCGCATCCGTCCGTATTCACGATCCTTCTCGCGCTGGGGGTTTCCATGCTGATCGGCATCTTCTTCGGGTATTATCCGGCGAATAAAGCCGCGCGCATGGATCCGATCGAAGCCTTGCGGTATGAATGATTCAGCGCAGGGCGGGCGGCAGTATGAATAATTTTACTTACGAAACGGGAAAATTTCTGATATAATACTTCATATTGGCAGCAGAAGTGCGTAGAATCCAAATCGGGTTCTGCGTATTTTTTTGTAGAATTTACAAAATCACGAAAAAGGAGAAGTGTAATGCCCAGCACAATAAAAAATCCGAAGCTGATCGTAGCGGTGGCGGCCTTTGCCGCATTCCTCGCGACATTCAACGAGACCTTCATGAATGTCGCTTTCGCACCGATCATGCAAGACCTTCACGTAGACGCCGCAACGGTTCAGTGGCTCGCAACCGGCTATATGCTGGCGGCGGCAGTCATGGTGCCCGTGTCGGCGTTTGCTTATCGCAGCATCCCGACGAAGCCGCTGTTCCTGCTCACGACAGGACTGCTCCTGATCGGCAGCGTCATCGGTGCGCTTTCGCCGACATTTCTGATGTTGCTCATCGGGCGCATTGTGCAGGGTCTGGGCACGGGTATGCTGATTCCGGTCGGCATGAACATCACGCTCGAAGCGGCGCCGCGGGAGAAGCTCGGGACGTACATGGGCGTCATGGGTTCCATGACGACGCTCGGTCCCAGCTCGAGCGTGATCATCGCGGGATTTCTGCTCTCCTTTTGGGCTTGGCCCGTGCTGCAGTGGGTGTTCGCAGGACTTTCGCTGCTCTGCTTCCTGGTCGGTCTCGTGTTCCTGCCCAGCATTGCAAAGCTGACGCACCCAAGGCTCGACGCGGCCTCGGTAGCGCTGGTCGGTCTTGCGCTCATCGGCATTCTGTACGGCGTATCCACCATCTTTGCAGGAAGCATCCTCTTAGCGGTGGTCGGTGTCGTACTTGGCATCGTGTTCATGATCCTGTTCGTGAAACGCCAAGGTAAGCTCGAACAGCCGCTGATCGACCTGACGCCGCTTAAAGTCAAACCGTTCAAAACAGGCGTCATCATCAACATGATCTCGCTCGTCACCATGTTTGCCATGAACATCATCATCCCGATCTTCATGCAGAGCGTGCTCGAGGTGTCTTCGTTCTCCGCTTCGATCACCCTGTTCCCTGCGATCGCGCTGTGCTGCATCCTCTCGCCCATCGCGGGACGCGTATACGACAAGCGCGGGGCGCGCGTGTTGCTGCCGGTCGGCTTTGCCTTTATCTGCGTCTTCAGCATCGCGCTGTCGCTGTTCATCGGCGGCGGCTCCGT
>JAISKP010000130.1 GCA_031260885.1 Eubacteriales Family XIII. Incertae Sedis bacterium | reverse complement strand
GGTTACCGGATGCTCGTACACATTTTTAGAATAGCACCAATGCCAGTATACCCACGTATAATGGGCATCGTTTGTGGTTCGGGCACCGGCCGGAACAGTTTGCCTGTAATTTTGATAATACCAATTGCTCGTATAAAATCCGGCAGGGAAACTGCCGACATAAATCGATCCGGAACCGGTGGTGACCGCCCTGCTGCTGATTTGTGTCCAGCCGCTCACAGCCGCTGAAGCGGACTCTTTTTTGGAAGTAAGCGTATACGCCCATTTCCGGTTCACGACCTGCGCGCCGGCGGGAACCGAGGCAGCAGCCACCCAATCCGAGGTTGCCTTCGGACTCCACTGCGCATACAGCGTGGTATTGCCACTGACGGGCGTTCCCGCGCCCACCTGCGTTCCGCCGCTCGCCGCCGTATACCAGCCGGTGAAATCATTGTAATCCATCGCCGGTGTCGGCGGACTCAGCGGACTTCCGTCTTCGACCTGCTGGGAACCGGGGTTGACACTTCCGCCGTTGGCATTGTAAGTGACCGTGTAGATGTCCGGTCCGCGGCTGACCGTGAGCATCACGGTGCCTCCATCTTCGAGCGATGCGCCGCTCAAGGGGGTTTGAGCGATGACTTCGCCGATCGGTCTGTTGCTGGCCACTTCGGAGTATACTGCCACCAGCCCGATGCCTTCGAGAGCGCCCGTCGCCGCACTTCTTTGCTGACCGATGACATTCGGGACGCTGATCAACGCTTTCCCGCTGCTGACCGTGATGACGACCACGTCGCCTTTGTGCACCTTGCTGCCGGTCTCAACGTTCTGCTTGATGACGCTTCCGATCGGAACGCTTCTGTCCTTGTCGTATTCCACCGTCACCGAAAGCCCCACGGCAGCCAACGCCGCCTTGGCTTCCTGCTCGGACTTCCCGGCGACATTCGGCATGTCGAAGCCCGCGCCGCCTGTGCTGATCACGAGAATCACTTCCGTCCCGGGATCAAGCGGCGTTCCCGCCGGAGGATTCTGGCTGATGATGATGCCCGCCGCTACCGTTTCGCTGGACTCTTCAACGAAACGGATCTTCATTCCCTGAAGTTCCAACAGCCGGATGGCTTCCTCTTTGGTTTTGTATTGTACATCGGCAGTCTGTAGCTGCCCGTTTTCATCCTGCTTGACCAAATCCTCATCGCTGATCGTTTTGCCGCCGCTGATTTTGATCTCCACGATCGAATTGTTCGGCACGATGGAGCCCGCCGCCAAATTCTGTGTGAGAATCAGGTTCGCAGGGATGTCTTCGGAATATTCCTTACCCGTGATGGAGCTCAGCAGAACCGCTTCAGTGAGCCGCACTTCGGCTTTTTCGATATCGCTGCTGACGATGGACGGCACGCGTGCCATCCCTTCCGGGATCGCAATGGCTTCCTGCAGGTTCGCGTCAAAACCGATGACGCCCGTGATGAACAGGATCGACAGCGCGATCACGGCGCAGGCCACGATGGGGATGGTGATCTTCGTCCACAGCGGCCATCTCAGCACATCGATCTTCTTGATTTTGCCGTGACGGCGCTTCACTTCCTCCTGCGCATTCAATTCCTGTTCAAACAGATCCATATTCGGCGTTCTGTCTTCAATGCGCACGTTCATGGCATTCAGGATCGCCGTCTCCTGATTCGTGCTGATCTGTTTCGAATATTTGGTGAGCGGTGCCAGGATATCTTTCTTCTTCCCCTCGAAGAAGGCTCTGCGCTCCATTGCGTCGGGCGGCGTCTGCCCCGTGATCATTCGGTACATGGTGGCACCCACTGCATACACATCCGTCCAGGAACCCTGATCTCCGCGGCTGCGGTACTGTTCCTCCGGCGAGTAGCCCTGTTTGATGACGACCGTCAAGCTCCGGCTGTGCGTCGTCGTCGCATAGCGGGCGGCACCGAAGTCGATCAGTTTCACTTCGCCGGTTTTTGTGACCATGATGTTGTCCGGGGCGATGTCCCGGTGAATGATGCCCTGTTCATGCACGATCTGTAGGGATTGGATGATCGGTGTCATGAGGCGCACTGCTTCGTCTGCCGGCAGCTGCCCTGTTTTCTCTAAATATTTCGTCAGCGTTTCTCCATCGAGGTATTCCATGACGATGTATGCGGTGTTGTTCTCTTTAAAGCTCTCGAAGATCCGGACGATTCCGTCCGTGCTGCGAAATTGCACCAACCGGTTGGCTTCATCGACAAATTTATCCACGCCGTCCAGAAACTGCTCCGACTTATCTCCGTTGAATACCGTGACCTTGGTCTGTCCGGGCATGCGGGTCGCAAACTCATTGGGCAGATATTCCTTGATCGCAACCTTCTGCTCCAGGACGCTGTTCCACCCGAGATAGGTCACGCCGAATCCGCCGTATCCCAGCACTTTCCCGACGATATAGGTATCCTTCAACATCCTCCCGGGCTCGAGGTGCAGGGCTTCTTCCGGTCCCTCACCATCCTCGAAGCCGCAATATGGACACAGATCCAATTCGTCTTCGTATTCTTCAAAACATCCGTAGCATCGTCTCATTTCGGACTACCCCTCATTTAAAACTATAATTTTTAATATTATCAAAGAATCCATCGAACTCGCTGTAAACGTCTGTACTGAACACAGTCAGCGTCTCGCGGTTCAACGGAAGCGCGTTGCTTTGATAACGAACATGCAGGAAATCCTGCGCATTGTCGCTGAGCAAGAATACGAGCAGACGCTGTGCAACCGCCAGTTGATCCTCATCACATTTTCCGATGCTCCAAAGATCCGTAAATGTGCAGACGACGTCGCCTGTAACGGGAGCAATTTCATATTTTGCCGGAAGCGCATCTTTCACGTCCGCAAAATCCGCCGTGCTTCCGGTGTATTCCTTTGTCAGCCCGGCTAAAAACATTTCTCTTTCGCTGCCGGATGGCGGCGCTGTATCCTCGTGCGGCGCAGTATTTGTATATCGCGCAGGCGCGATAAAACCAAGTGGGAACTGGTTTTTATCCGGAAAATACTTATTGTAATCATCAAAGAACAGAATCTTCGATGAATCCACCGTCGCCACAGCCTTGCTTACGCTCTGCGTCTCCCTGAGCACCGTTGCATCAACGTCGGTACTTTCAAACATGGACGGAAGCGCATCTTTCTTGAACGCCGTATTGATCGCTGTAATGTAGTCACCCTGGTCATAAGATTTCAGTTCAATCGTCACGTTTGGAAAACTCTCATTGAAGATCGTGACAATCTCTTTGAACGCATCCTTTTTCGCTTGATCGGCATCCGGATCGCCGGGCAGGGCATACCATAATTCAATCGTGCTGTCCGGCAAGGTTTCAGCGAGTCGCTGCTGATTGTAAGTATAAGAAAACACAGAGAGTCCGCTTGCAACCACCAACACAGCGGCGGCTAAACCAATCAGGCGTTTTTTCCTGCGGCGTTTTTTCTCCTTTGCCACATTCAGAACCTTTTTTTCTTTGGTCAGCGCTTTTTCAAATTCATCCACAGAGGAAAACCGCAGATGCATATCCACGGCCATCGCGCGCAGGATGGTGTCATTTATGTAGTCGGAAATTTCCGGGATCAGTTCTTTCGGCGCGACCAGATTGTCCTCGGTTTTTCGGTTCGTAGACTCCTCCGGCTTTACACCCGTGATCATGTAGTAGAGCGTTGCGCCCAGGGCGTAGATATCCGTCCACGCGCCCTGCTCACTGATCGACTGATATTGCTCCGGCGGAGAGAATCCCGGCTTCATAACCTGTGTCATTTTCAACACTTGCTGGCTTTCATGCTTGGAAAAACGCGCCGAACCAAAGTCAATCAGCTTCACGGTGCCGTTTGAACAGAGATAGATATTGTCCGGGCTGATGTCTCGATGGATGATTCCCGCCGCATGAACCGATTTCAGTGCTGCACAGAGGCTCTGCATCACAA
>JAISKP010000054.1 GCA_031260885.1 Eubacteriales Family XIII. Incertae Sedis bacterium | reverse complement strand
AAGTCCACTGCGCGAAGCGGGTTATTCGAAAGACGATATCCGCGCACAGTCCGAAAAGCTTGGTCTGCCGACCTGGAACAAACAGTCCTTTGCCTGCCTCTCTTCGCGTTTCGTCTACGGCGAAACGATCACCGAAAAAAAACTCGGCATGGTCGACAAGGCGGAGCAACTTCTCCTTGATCTCGGCTTCACGCAGGTTCGGGTCCGCGTACACGGCACGGAGGGCGAACAGGCACGCATTGAAATTCGGCCCGAGGAATTCGAGCGGCTCATCTCACCCCAGACGCGCGAAAAAGTGTGTGAAACCTTTGGCCAACTTGGATTCAAGTACATCTCCATGGATCTGCGCGGTTACCGAACCGGCAGCATGAACGAAACGCTTCCGCTTTAAAAAAAATATTGCGCCATAAACTGCGCTGCGCATATTGATAAAGATTTCTCCGTTCGGTATAATAGAAAAGTATTGTTTTCACACAGAGAAAAACATTCTGTTTACCGGAGAAAATTTTGGGATACGCACACAGAAAACCGAATGATTTTTGACTTAATGAAACTGACCCAAGAGGTCGGTTTCTTCACTTCAAACGCAATCTCGGAGAGGAGTTATCTGAATGTCAAAATATATTTTCGTCACCGGAGGCGTCGTCTCGGGTCTTGGAAAAGGAATCACCGCTTCAGCGCTCGGCAGACTGCTAAAGGACTGCGGTCTTAAGGTCACCGCCCAGAAGCTCGACCCTTACATCAACGTCGACCCCGGCACCATGAACCCGATCGAACACGGCGAAGTCTACGTCACCGAAGACGGCGCCGAGACGGATCTCGACCTCGGTCACTACGAACGTTTTATCGACGTTGACCTGAATAAATATTCAAATCTGACGACCGGAAAGGTCTACTGGACCGTCCTCCAGAAGGAGCGCAACGGCGAATTCCTCGGACAGACCGTTCAGGTCATCCCGCACATCACGGATGAAATCAAGAACTTCGTCTTTGCCGCCGGTGAAAGCAGTGATTCCGACATCGTCATCACGGAGATCGGCGGTACGATCGGCGACATCGAAAGTCAGCCCTATCTCGAAGCGATCCGCCAAATCGCGATGGAGATCGGCAAGGAAAACTGCCTGTTTATCCACGTATCGCTCGTGCCTTATCTCGAGGCATCCCATGAATACAAGAGCAAACCGACGCAGCACTCCGTCCGGGAGTTGCAGTCGCTCGGCATCTTCCCCGACATCATCGTCGTCCGCGTGCAGGGGCACATCGACGATTCGATCCGCAGAAAGATCGCCCTGTTCTGTAACGTCAAAGCGGATCACGTCATTGAAAATCGGGACATCGAGCTGCTCTACGAAGCGCCGCTCATGCTCGAGCAACAGAATTTCAGCAAAATCGTCCTCGATCATCTGCAGATCAACGCAGGTCCGCCGGACATGGCGGACTGGAAGGCCATGCTTGCCCGCATCGCAAGCCGCGACAAGACGATTACGATCGGACTTGTCGGCAAATACATCAAGCTGCATGACGCCTAATACTCGGTCGCGCAGGCGTTATTTCACGCAGGTTACTACATCGGTGCATGCGTCGAGATCAATTGGATAGAAGCGGAGGACGTCACCGACGATACCGTCTGCTGCATTCTCGCGGACTGCGACGGCATCCTCGTACCGGGCGGCTTCGGTGAGCGCGGCATCGCAGGCATGATCATCACGGCAAAATACGCCCGCGAGAACAATATCCCATACCTCGGCATCTGTCTCGGCATGCAGATCGCCGTGATCGAATTTGCCCGGAATGTCGCCGGGCTGAAGGAAGCGAATTCCACCGAATTCAACGAAAACGCACCCGATCCCGTCATCGACCTCATGGCTGATCAGCACGGCAATCTGCCGAAAGGCGGTACGATGCGCCTCGGATCCTACCCCTGTGTCATTACGCCGGGCAGCGCGCTGTACAAGGCGTATGAAAAAGGCGAAATCGGTGAAAGACACCGCCATCGTTACGAATTTAACAATGCCTATCGCGAGAAACTCGAAGCGCTCGGTCTCAGAATTGCGGGGCAGTCTCCGGACAAAAGACTCGTCGAGTCCGTCGAACTCCCCGAAAACGATTTCTTTATCGGCGTCCAGTACCACCCCGAATTTAAGAGTCGCCCGAATCGGTCACATCCGCTGTTTCGGGGACTCACGAAGACCGCAATGGAGAAGAAGTACAGTTGAGTAAGTTTCCTGCCGACCACTCCGTGAATCACGCAACCGGGATCTACCTTCCTTCAGTCGACCTTCTTTCATCCGACGGTCTGCATGAAGAGTGCGGCGTATTCGGCATCGCAGCGCCACCGGGCGCAGACATCAATCCGGCTGTCGATACCTTCTACGGACTTTTTTCGCTGCAGCATCGCGGTCAGGAAGCCTGCGGCATCGCGGTCAACAACGCCGGCGTCATCACCTGTCGCAAGGCATTGGGACTGCTCATGGACGTGTTTGACGAGGAAACGCTTGCGAACATGCCCGGCAATATGGCCATCGGTCATGTCCGCTACTCCACGACGGGCGATGCCAGACCTGAAAATGCACAGCCGATTGCGGTAAGTCATATCAAAGGAAATCTCGCAATTTCACACAACGGAAACCTCGTCAACGCAGGCATTTTGCGTCACGAAATCGAATTGGCGGGTGGGATTTTCCACACGACGAGCGACAGTGAGATCATCGCCTATACGATCGTCCGGGAGCGAATCAATTCGGACTCCATCGAGGAGGCCGTCAAAAAGACAATGCATCGGATCAGCGGTGCCTATGCCCTACTCGCAATGAGCCCGCGAAAAATGATCGCGGCAAGAGATCCCAACGGATTCCGTCCGCTTTCGATCGGTATGCTTCAAGGCAACTACATCTTCGCTTCAGAGACCTGCGCCATCGATGCGGTCGGCGGTGAATTCATTCGTGACGTTGCACCCGGTGAAATCGTCATCGTCGAGAACGGAAATCTGATGTCGATGGATGCCGGTCTGCCGATCAGACCTTCCTTCTGCAGCTTTGAATTCATCTACTTTTCACGTCCGGACAGCGTCATCGGCGGCGTCAGTGTCGAAATGGTCAGACGTGACATGGGGCGTGCACTCGCAAAAGAATCCGGCGTCTGCGCGGACATTGTCGTCGCGGTACCGGACTCGGGACTCTCGGCGGCGGCAGGCTATGCGGAAGCGTCGGGATTGCCGAATGTCGTCGGCTTCATTAAAAATAGATACATCGGTCGGACGTTCATCCAGCCCTCGCAGGGTCAGCGGGAACGAAGCGTAAGGTTGAAACTCAACCCGCTCGCCTCTACCGTGGAAGGGAAACGCGTCGTTCTGATCGACGACAGCATCGTGCGCGGCACGACTTCTGCAAGGATTGTATCCGCATTGCGCGACGCCGGTGCAACCGAAGTGCATATGCGCATTTCCGCGCCGCCGTTCCGCTATCCGTGCTACTTCGGGACGGACGTGCCGGATAGGGACAAACTCATTGCAGTGGACCGGACAGAAGAAGAAATCGCCGCCATCCTTGGTGCCGATTCTCTCTCTTACCTATCCATCGAAACACTTACAAATCTGCTCATCGAAAAGGGAATGCCGCCCTGCACCGCCTGCTTCAGCGGCATTTACCCCATCGAACTGCCGAGCGAATCCGACAATCAGGCTTTCAACAAACCGATCATCTTCATTACAGGCAACGGTCACTAAACGCCGGGGGACACAGAGGAATCGTTCCCCTGTGTCCCTCTTGTGTCCCCCTTGTGTCCTCCCTTCTAAGAAATGATGATGCCTTCTGCCATCTCAGCATTCGGCTTTTCCGGCGTTACATACTTCTTCCTTGCGAAGAATGCGACGACAATCTGCAGGAGCAGGATCAGCACATGCCAGACCGTAAAGCTGTCTGTAAAACGCATTGGCAGCATCATGTTTTCCGTCAGAATGAAGAGGAAGATCGCACCAACTGTGACGAGGAGACTGAGCAACCGGATCAAACCGTGTTTCTTGATCTTGCCTGCTTCTTTCTGAGGCTCCTGCTTTACAAACTGGATCGTCTGCCAATTCTGTGCTTGCATCTGTGCTTCATTCTCAGAATCATCCTCTTTGCGACGTGTAAAGAAGGTGATCAGCAGCGCGATCATGAGCAGCCCGGTGACAATCGTGAACAGTAGATTGAAGAATGCCCAGTATTTTTCACCTGAGATTGAAAGCGGCGTCTCGTCGTCTGTAATCGTCGCCTGCGGTACACTCAGTGGCGTACCTACCGGCACGATGGTCACAAGCGGCGCATCCGCAGTTAAAATGCCGGGGCCTGGACCGGGTCCGGGGCCGGGGCCCGGGTCAGGCAAAAAGATCTCGGGCGGCGGATTGATCACGGAAGGAATCGTGATGATGCGCACACCGTCAATGATGAGAAGGCCATCTATAATATCGATATAATCCAGAACCGCTGCAGTTATATCTTCGTTGTTGTAAAATACGCTGACAACATCTACGGTGTTTGCAAGCCCCGGCGTCGTGTTCGCCTGCGCCGGATCGGATGTCTGCGCGGTAATGACGAAGCCTTCCGGCGCTGCAACCGTGTAGCCTGCCGCCGTATGCACGTTGCCGTCGTAGGTCACGTGCGTACTGTTTCCGGTGACGGTGATCTTCGGCACATAGCTGAAACTGTAATGGTTCTCGCCGTTGCGGTTGATGACCTCTATTCTCGCAGCGCTCTCGCCCGCTTTCAGAACATAGCCGGATGAAACCGCCTGCGGTGCTCTCAGGAACACCATCGAATTCGAGGTTGTACCGCTGCTGAGCGTTGTAATGACAATATCCGTCCCATCGAGCTGAGCATCGATCGTATAAGGCATGTCCGTCTTTGGACGGTAGAAAAAGCTGTATTCATTTTCTGACGCATCCGGTGCGAGGTTGAACATCTTGACGAGTTCGGTGGGCAGATATGCTTCCTCGTCCCCGGCAATCTCCGGCGTATAGGACGGATATTCGACGATCTGCGTCGAAATGCTTGCCATACCGACTTTATCCGCACTGTAGATTCCGCCCTCGCCCTCGATCTTTTTCCCGTCAGCGTCCAGCTTGACGTAGTGAATGGTATAGTTTACCGGTCCGGACCAGCGTGCGTACAGCGTCAGGTTGCTGAGCACCTGTTGCGTGAAATCATAAGGCACGAGCGATCCGTCTTTGTACCAACCGATGAATTCATGTCCCGGCCAGACGGGTACCGCAGGTGCCGCCACAGGATCTCCCGCATTGACAAGAACTTCTAACGGGACGCTGTCTTCCTTGTGATTACGATCAAACACAACCGTATATTCCGACACCGATAACCAGCGCGCATATACGTTGAGCGCCTTGTCCGGGAAGGTATTCTGTATAAACGGGATGCCGCCCGAAACGGGATTCGTATACCAGCCGGCGAATTCATAGCCCGGTCTTGTCGGAATTTCAGGATAATCAAAGGATGTTCCGTACATTCCACTGACCGAAGCATAAGCGGTCATATCGCTCTGATTTGTTGTCCAGAAGTGAATATCTGTCCGGACGCGGTCGTAGTAGAAGTGCGCGGTGAATGCCGGATTGTCCGTCAGCACTGAGATGCTACCGTCCGGATTCGTGCGATCCTCTGCGAACCCCCAGTCTATGGGATTGCTGCCCGTATGGGAATTGAATCCGGGATAGGAAGGCTCGAACGCATCGCTGGACGTTTCACTGTTCAGCACAAAGCCGTTTCTGGTCTCCCCCCTGAAGGCACTCAAAACCGTCGTGTAGTCCGGATTTGCCGGAATCGGATAACCGCCCGGCATCCTGTTTGACATTGTGATGACGATACGGTATTCGATCTGCTCGTACACGCCGGGCGTGAGCGTTTCTTCATATACGGATATCCGTGTCGCAACACGCTCCGCATTGTTCACACCAAGACCGATTACATAATCCCAGAGATCGATGATCTGCGCATCCTGCGCCGACGTCATGATCGTATTTTCGGGATTATCATCATCGATCAGCGCGCCGTCCGGCATATGCGTGGGCAGCGTGAACTGTACCGTCTGCGTCGTCGGACCGGTTAAATTCGTGTTGCGCTGAAGCGACCATGTCTTCGTATTGTAGGGTGCACTGCCCCATACATCCGCGAGGTCGGCACCGTATTTTTTGGTTACCGACGCGGTATTGCTCTCATAACCACCGCTGCCCGACCAGATCCAGGAATGGATGCGGATCGTAAAACTGCTTCTGCTATAGTATACATTCAGGGAATAGGTTCCGTCGTCGTTCCGAATGAGTTCATCCATCGCGGTACCCACATGCGCAAAGCCCGAATACGACCGTTGCTCAGCCTCCGGGATCGTATACCAGTTCAGGTTTTGTACCGTCTCGTGCGCATCGGTATAGGCAGCAGACGTTTCCTGATAAGTATAGTTTCCTTTATTGAGGACATCGTTTGACGTGAGGTCTTCAAGAAAATAGTTGATGTGATAGGTCCGCTGCTCGGTTCCCGCCCATGCGGCGTACAGCGTGATCTCGGCGGTATCCAGTAACGTCGCATTGTCCGGCGGCAGATATCCCAGCTTTAAATCTACGATCTGTGGAATAAAGTTTTCCGGAAGGATTGCATTCTCCGCATCTTCTGCGCTGAGATACCATCCCGCAAAGTACATCCCCTGCGTACCGCCCGCCAAGGTGGGAACGGGCGCTTCGCCAACATTCAATTCCTGTCCGAACAGACCGCTGAGCGGATTCTTGACAGAACCACCACGCGAATCGAAGCGCACATACTCATTTCTGAGGTCATAGTACACATTGATGATCGTCTTGCCGTTCGGATAGACAACGCCGACCTGCGCCGCGCCTGTGGGCGTTCCTGACGCGAGGATGTATCCCGCAGGGACACTGCCCGCGTTCAACAGTACGCTCTGTGCGAGAATCGAGGCATCCGGCTCGGATGCGACCTGCCTCGTGAAACGATCATCCGCAATGTAACTGATCGCACCGTCTGTACCGATTGTCTCAAAGAGATAGTTCACGGTGTAATAGGTGACTATCGGCTGATAGAGCACGGTAAGCACGATCACGCTGTCCGGCATCATGCCGGAGATCGGGTATTGATCCGAGGCACTGCCGATGGAAAATCCCGCGGCGGCGGCGTCCACTGCCAGCCCATCCGCTTCCGCGATAATGCTTGCGGGCGCATAACCGGTCACCGCGGGTGAAGGATAGTTGAAGAAAGTACCGACTTCAACGCCGTCGTAATGCTCGGTAAACTCAACCGGATGCCCATCATAAGTTATCTTATACAAAATCGTAAGCGGCTGCAGTACAGGGTAAGCCGCTGCAGCTGTTACTTTGGTTGTCGCTTCGTCCGAACTTGCGACAAGGACGACTTCGGATGTATCGGTTTCGAAAGTGCCGACCTCGGAAGTGACGGTTTCTGAGGTGTCGCTCTCCGGCGCTCCGGAAAGCGCATCACCCTGCAACTCGTCCGGATCGGATGCGAAAGCGATCGACGGAATCATCGTCATAATCATCATGACCGACAGGATGACCGTAAGCATCAGCCGAGCAGCATTTCTCTGTGATGAAGAATGCCCCTTCTGATCTTTGTAAGTATGATATTCCAACATGTCCCCCTTTGGAATACGACGTATTCCTCTCCTTTCCTGTTACCCCTTTTGGATGAATATACAATGCATAATTATGCAGCATCCATCTTTTTAATTAATAGATAATACGGCGGGGTCGGAGAAATTTTTGAGGTCATTTAAAACAATATATTATATACTTTTCCTCGAAAAATCACTGGTATTTAAACAGCTTTCGAATAAAAGTGTAATTTTCAGAATATTTTGCAATTTGATAAAATCACTCAAGATTGCTCGGCGCGATCCGTGTATAAAAATACCGACATGCAGCGTCTTATCATTTTAGCGGATGCCGATATTTTTTTCTTCCATTTCATTATGTCAACGTGTATACTTTAGTATAATAATTAAAAAGGGGAGGAACCATGCATTTTTCGCAATCAAAAAAATGCTTTCTTATTTTTTCAGGGCTGCTTCTTATGGTCTGTTTGTCGGCTGCAAGTTGTGACGCTGCGAGTGATGTCGTGAACAACATCAAAGATACCGTCATCGGCGAAGGTCTCAGTGTCAAAGAAAATCCCGAGGCACCCGACCGCGACAACACCCCCCAGATCTTAGCAGAGGAAGCTACCGGCACAGCCACCTTTGGCGGAGACGGTTGCACCGTCGATTATTCCAATGCCTCAGACGGCTACATCTTGATCGCCTACGAGGGCACCAACCCAAAAGTAAAAGTTCAGATTAAAGCGGAAGGGAACGATCCTTACACCTACGACCTGGTACGAAATGCGGGATTTCAGGCGTTTCCGCTCTCAATGGGCAGTGGCACCTACGAAGTCGGCGTCTTTACGAATGTAAGCGGCGACCAGTATGCACAGGCTGCCAAGCAGACGATTACAGCTGAGATCGCAGATGAGTTTTCGCCGTTCCTTCATGCGAATCAGTATTCGAACTTCACAGGCGCTTCCGCATGTGTTTCCAAGGCACAAGCCGAGCTTAGCGGCGTTAAGACGGATCTCGGCGCAACAGAACGCATATACAAATATGTTGTGGACAATATCGTGTACGATTATGAGGAAGCGGCAACGGTTCAGAGCGGATACATCCCGGATCCGGATCTGACGCTCAGCACGGGAAAAGGAATCTGTTTTGATTACGCCTCGCTGACGACGGCGATGCTGCGGAGTCAGGGCATTCCGTGCAAGCTCGTGGTCGGATACGCGGGAACTGCCTACCACGCGTGGATTTCCGTCTATTCGAGAGAGACGGGCAAGGTCATGAGCATCATCAATTTTTCGCAGGATCAGTGGAACCGTATGGATCCGACGTTTACGGCAAGCGGAGATCGGGCGGATCCGAATGTGGTGGGAGACGGTACAACTTACAATCCGATTTATTATTATTAGGGATTTGTGTATAATTGTAAGATGATGGCAAGACCATCAACCTGGAGGGAGAAAAATGAGTAAGAACAGCCAAACGCTTTCAGCAGAAGAACTCGCAGCGTTCTCGGAGCAGCTCGCGCTTACTGTCAAAACGGGCATACCGCTTTCGGAGAGCATCATGATTCTGGCGGAGGACGCAGACACTGCGGCGGCCAAAGCCCTGCTCAGCAAGATTCTGAATGCCCTCGAGAACGGCAAACCGCTCGCTGACGCGCTTCGGGATGCAGGCGTCTTTCCGGAATACATGACGCAAATGATCGAGATCGGTGAGGCATCCGGCAGGCTGGATGGCGTGCTGGACTCTCTGAGCAGCTATTATTCGCGTCAGGACAACATTTCAAAGAGCATCCGCAGTGCCGTGACTTATCCGGCGATCATGCTCTGCATCCTCGTGGCAATCATCCTGATTCTCGTGATCAAGGTGCTTCCGATATTTAATGAGGTATTTAATTCGCTCGGCGGTGCGCCGATGAGCCCGCTCGCAGCCGGGGCAATGGCGCTCGGCAATGCGGTCAGCACCTATTCCGTCGCGATCATTCTCATCATTGCAGCGATCGCAGTGATCCTCATCATCATGCGCCTTACACCGGGCGGCAGGAAACTGCAGTCCCGCGCATCACAGAAAATATTCCGCAAACTTTCGTCCAAGATGGCATCCGGCAAGTTCGCCTCGGGGATGGCGCTCATGACCGCAAGCGGTCTCGATGTCAACAGATCCGTCGAAATGGTGTTGCCGCTGATGGACAATCCAAAGATGTACGCAAAAGTGAAAGAACTGAAAAACCTGATCGACGACGGCGCATCCTTCTCGGATTCCGTAGTCAAAACCGAGGTGTTTACGGGCATGGAAGCACGCATGCTCGTGCTTGGCTTCAAATCTGGCAACCTCGACACAGTCATGGCTAAGATCGCAAATGGCTACGAGACACAGGTGGATGACAGACTGGACAGTCTGATCTCGGTCATTGAGCCGACCATGGTTGCAGTTCTCTGCATCATCGTCGGGCTGATCCTGCTCAGTGCGATGCTGCCGCTACTCGCCGTGATGACGGCGATCGTTTGAGCATCTGTACACAGACCGTGTGTACAGGGTTGTGCACAAAGCTGTGTAATAAAGGGGAATGATCCGTAAATGACAAGAGTGTTCGGAAAAAAGAAATCTTTTG
>JAISKP010000039.1 GCA_031260885.1 Eubacteriales Family XIII. Incertae Sedis bacterium | reverse complement strand
AGATCGTGCTGTATGCGGATCTGCTCGACTATGTCGACAAGAACGCCGAGGCGATTTTCTCCGGGCTGGAGCGCGAGGTGTGGAACGCCTATATCGCGGGGAACAACGCGGCGCGCATCGCCGAGATGCTGGACCGGCCGTTCAAATCCCTAGACACTGCCCTGACGCGCATCCGCATCAAGATCGAAAAACTCATTTCGGCGTAGAGCACAGGGGCGGCGGAAACGTCAGGCGAAGATTTGCTGCCCTCGGTTTTCTGCGGAAATCTTTGCTTCACGGATCAGGCGTGATTCTTCAATTTTTTCAGCAAGCTGTAAATTTCGTTCACGTTCTTCGCCGGTAAGCCCGGCTAACTGAATCCGCTCCAGATTCACATCTAGAGTTGCGGTACCCATCACTACCGGCGAATCATCGCAAACAATGACCCGTTTCTTTTTTGTCGCGTTGTTATTCATAGTAATATCTCCTTATATACTGCCAGCCGCGCCTATAGCAAATTTCTTCGATAACATCGTTTCTCAATATCTGTTCTCCAAGAATTGAATAATCTAAATCCAAAGAGAGTTTACTTAACAAATCGTTGTATTCGTTTTTTAGTATTAAATAGTCCGCTGCATGATCGACTACCACCTCGTAAATACTTCCGTCATGTCCAACTACTGTTGACATTACAATATTAGCATGTTTGCCGGTCGTGAACAAATCTCTTGCGGAAAAGGATTCGTTGCTCGGATGGTTGTGTACGGAAATGACATCGCGCTCCTTTGCTTTGTTCAACAAAGCCTGCGATTTTTCGGCGGGTATTCCGCCTATTTCGCCAACAACGATTTCGTCCACAGGAATCCCGGTGTCTGCGTAAAGGTAATACAAAACTTCCTTGCCATTGTGCCGTACGCCTTCCACAAGGATCTCCGCGTAAGCTTTTGCCGCGTTCGCATTTGCTGCATCCTCTAAATCCAACAATTCAACCACGTGTTCCTTGCTGATGACCTCCGCTAAGCGCCGGGCTTCACGAAGATTGACAGGCATTTCGTAGCCCTTCGGTGTTTCATAATCCGTTGATCTTGGTTCTTTGTTTTTCATATTTTTGTTTCCTCCGTAAAACCCCTCCATGCAGTTCATTTTATCAATGTAGTAAATTATGGATATACTATCACAACGACCAATATATGTAAATATATTGTATAAAATACTTTTTAAGGATTTTGGGGATTTTGGGTTTTCCCCTGCCTGTGCTATAATTTGTGCAAGGGAATGCCGAGACAGTCTGCTCGGCAACAACAGGATGACAGAAAAGAAGGCTCAGGACTCTATACGGATCGCGATTTGCGAAGACCTTGATGCGGATGCGCTGCATTTGGCGGCGCTGATTTCTGCGTCCGAGACCCGGGCGGACGTCACCCGCTTTGAAAGCGGCGAAGAATTCTTGGCGTCCTTTTCCGGATCGGACAGCGGTTTTGATCTGATTTTTCTGGATGTATATATGAAGGAACTCACCGGGATCGAGACGGCGCGGACGCTCCGGGAGCGAGGCGTTTCCTCCCGCCTTGTCTTTACGACGACCAGCCCGGACTTCTCCCTCGACGCTTTTGACGTAGACGCCGAACAGTATTTGGTGAAGCCGCTCGAAGCGGACAAGAAAATGACGAAAGTCCTGACCCGGCACTTCAAACAGCGGGCGCCGGAAGTCTGTTCGCTGAGCGTCAATGGTCAGGTGGTGGATGTGCCGCTCGATATCATTCTGTATGCGGAGGCGAAGAATCACAATTGCCTCATCTATACGACAAACGCGATTTTGGAAACCGGACGGACCATGACCTTTGCCGGTTTGTGCAAGATCTTATCGCCGCCGCGCTTTGTGCGAAGTCATCGGTCATACCTCGTCAACCTGAGTCAGGTCGCATCGGTCGACCGCGATTTTCATATGAAAAACGGCGACACGGTCCTCATTGCCCGCGGCGATGTGTCGGCGATGAAAAATGCGCATATGAACTGGCTGCTCAGCGAAGCGATCCGAGAGTCCGAGTGAAACCCAGGAGGCCGGAATGGAATATGTGGGCGTCTCTCATCTACACCATTGCCACGGCTTCCATTTTGATTTTGATTTTCTACATGGCGCTGGATCTCCGGAATCAGCCCTTGATAGACGCGGATCAAATATGGACGGCGAACGATGTCACCTATCAGATCCAAGACGGTCCGCTCCTCCGCACCACGCTGCCGGCGCAGATCAAAGATCTCGCGCCGCTTTCCGCAGTCACCGTAACCACAAAGATCCATCCGGCAAGCGATGCTGTCCTGCGGGTCGAAACGAACTATACCGCGCTGCGTCTTTATGCCAATGATGCACTGATTTACGAATGCGGGGCGCCGGGGACCTATCCTGCCTTCCTCATCGATCCGCCCACGATCATCTCGATGGTCAAACTCCCGGATTCCGGTGCACAGCAAGAACTGCGCTTTGAATACAGCTCTCCCCGGGAGCGAACGGCGATGACGCTTCCCGATCTCGAATACGGCGATGAAATCGCGGTACTCGCCAGCCAATTCAAAAAGCACGGCGCGGCATTTCTCATCGCGATCCTGCTCCTGCTGCTCGGCGGCGTGATGTTGATCTTCTCGCTGTATTATTCCGCAAAAAGACCCGCGGCTGCGAGCTTCGTACGGCTCGGTGCGTTCACGCTGTCTATCGGGGTTTGGTCGTTTGGCGAATGCCCTTTCACGGCATTCCTGTTTCCCTTCCCGGCGGTGCTCTATATGATGTCCTATTGCGGACTGTTCCTGTTTGCTTTGCCGTTCCTCCGGTTTCTTGAGCTGACCCTCCGGCCGCATCTCCTGGCGGCTTTTCAAATGATAAGATATATCATGTGCATCCCGATCCTGCTCTGTTTCCTGCTGCAGGTCACGGGCCGGATGTCGCTCGCCCACAATGTCTTTGGCTATGAGATCATGGTCACCGGCATCCTCGTGGTCATCCTGATCCTGACCTTCGTCGAATTTCTTTACTATAATAATCTTGCCGCCCGCCGTTTCATATTGCCGATCATCGTCATCATCCTGTTTACCCTGGCATCCTTTTTGAATTATGAGCTTCGTTTCCTGGATTCTTTGACACTCATCTTTCAGATCGGCGCACTGATCTTCATCATGCAGCTTGCCTTTATCGGGCTCCGTTTCATGCAGGATGCCGCCCAGGCGCTTTCCGAAAAAAAGATCCTCGAAATGAGGCTTCATGACATGAATCTCCAAATAGATGTGCAGCGCCGGCAGTTTGAGCGTCTTGCCGCGGATACGGATCAGACCAAGGCGATGCATCACGACTTCCGGCATCAGATCTCCGCGCTCAAAAGTTACAGCGAATCCGGCGATCTGATCGGTTTGAAAAAACACCTTGATGCTTTGCAGGTCGGGCTGGAGCATACCGAGATCGGGAATTACTGCCGAAACTACGCGGTGAATTCGGTGGCGGCGTACTATGTTGCGGTCGCACGGAGCGAAGGGATGACCGCGGACGTTCACCTGAATATTCCGGAAGAGACCGGGCGCGTTCCTGCGGTCGATTTGTGTGTGATCCTGGGCAATCTGTTCGAAAACGCGATCGAAGCTCTGCGCCGGATGGAGACGGAAGAGAAATATATCTCTGTCTATTCCAAGATCGCGGCGGGCACTTTGTCTATCATTGTGGAAAACAATTTTGACGGGATCTGGAGAAAAGAACGGGAGGCCTACATCTCCCGCAAGATCGGCGCAGATGCGCGCGAGGGGATCGGGCTATCTTCTGTCAGGGCGGTATGCGAGCGGTATGGAGGCTTGATCCGGATAGAAAGCGATGACCAGATCTGGCGTGTATCGACGATCGTGAAGATGTAAAACACTTGAAAAGGATATGATGTTCGCCGCCGAAGGCCGGTCGGGGTCCCTCCGGGTGCTGGTTGCGTTTCCGGAACTTTTCACATGGGTTGGCGTATTCATGGAAACGCAAAGGCACCCTCCGGAACCCCGACCGGTCTTCGGCTGGGGATGACTTCGTTTTTTTTTGCGAGGGATGAAATTTGTCAAAGACATGGATGGCTGTATAGCAGGAGGTATTATTTTGAATAACAAGAGCAAGAAGAAAAAGAGCGTACCCTTTGAAGGACATCCGGTCGTATTGTTGCTGGGGACTCTTGAACAGAATTTAGAACGGATACGTTTGGCAGAACTTGAGGGAGAAGAACTTGAGAAGAATTTGAGATTGGCGGAGGATCTCGAAAAAGCTCGTATATTTCGTGAAGCCAGGTGGGAAGCGATGAGGCACGAGCAGAAAATTCCGCTGGAGGGCG
>JAISKP010000035.1 GCA_031260885.1 Eubacteriales Family XIII. Incertae Sedis bacterium | reverse complement strand
CCCTCGATGAATGCATCCTTGATATCGCGCAGCACGACGTCAAGACCGCTGAGCGCCGTGACGTAAGCGATGCCGGTACCCATGACGCCCGCACCGAGGACGCCGACTTTATTGATAGCCATAATATGCTCCATTTCTATATGCGGAAAGTTCACGTGGACGCCATTTTTTTAGCAAAAACCATTGTCATTCCGGGCCTGACCCGGAATCCACATACCAAAGGTGCATGGATTGCGGCTCGTGGGCCGCAATGACAAGGTTTTCTAAGCCTCCGTGAATCGACGTATAAATATCCTTATTTCTGCGTCTTTTCAAACTTTTCAAGTACGCGCCGGGGGGTAACAGTCTCCCTTTTGTAAATCGGAATGTCCGGCTCGATACCCGCCAGATATTTCGCGATCCCCTTGAGCTTTTCGACATTGTATCCGCCCATCATCGCCACGGCTTCCATCTGAGGTGAACCGCCGCCGTGCAGACCTGCCGTCATCTGCGATGCGCCGAAATCGGACACGAGCTGATCTTCGATCATGCGGAAACAGCGATGAATATTTTCTGCCGGTATAGAAGGATCGCGCATGATGTACTTGTTGAGCAAAGGACCGATGTCGTCGCTGTAGAATTCGTCTTCGAGCGGCAGAGTCGCAATGAGGCCGCCCGCGAGATCCGTGAGGATTGCGACTTCGTTGAATATCTCTTCACCGGCGAGTTTGCGTCCGGCATTGGTGAGGATCTCGTCCGGGATCATCGTGCCGCTCGGCATCTTGACCGCGCGCACCGCACTCGCAACGCCTGCCGCATATACAAGCTCGGCTACCGTGATGATATGGCAGATCTTCTCCTGTGCATGACTCGTCTTTTCGATGCCGTTGTACTCGGCGACGAGGGCTGCGCTGCTCGCCAGCACCTCGGATGTAGCAGGTTTGCAGCCTGTGTATGAATGCCTGTGGAAATGCGCGAACATGATCGCAAGGAAACCCGCAAAACGCGTGCTCTCCGGGTGACGGACGCCATTGAGGAATATTCTCTCGTTCGGAACAAAGACGTCGTCGAATATCGTCAAACTCTCCATGTCGCCGATATGTGCAATCGGGGCGTCGATGTGAGTGCGCTTATGACGTAAGCCCGGGAGGGATGCAAGCTTGACACCGGGCCAGTCTGCGGGCAACGCAAATGAAACGGCGTATGCATTATCCTTGGAACCCATGAACCTTGTCGGCGTCGCGATGATCTCGTCCACATAGGGAGAAGCGGAATTGCAGCTCTTCGCGCCGCGGACGATGATGCCGTCCGGACGGTCTTCCACGATGCGCAGGTACATATCGGGGTCGGACTGCTCGTGAGGTCTCTTGAGCCTTTCGCCTTTTACGTCTGTCTGGGCGCAGTTCGCGACGATGTCATGCTCTTGCGTCCACTTCAGATAATTGATGAAGTTCTGATTGTAATCCGTTCCGAGCGCTGCATCGATCTCGTAGGTCACTACGGACAATGCATTCAGGGCGTCGATGCCCATGCAGCGCTGGATGCAGCCGCCGACTCTGTGGCTGAGCAGCTTCGTCATCTCCTGCTTCTTGAACAAATCATCCTGCGTCTGATGGATATGGGTGAACCGGTTGATCGTCTCGCCCGTAAGGTGCGACGTAGCGGTACAGACATCCTTGTACCGGTCATCATGTGCGCAGTCGAAGGTCTGGCGCATCGCATAGAAACCCGCAGCAAGCCTCGGATCCTTTCTGTCGATCACTTCGTCGCCGACGTAGATGTTCGGTTTCATCTTGTACATTCTCTCTAAAAATTGTTCGTAAGTTCCGACTCCCATTTTCATGTCCTCCTAAGACTCCGCAGCAGCGGTATAACAATAAGCAAATATATTTGAACGTTCTGTATGAACCATTCAGACCTTCCTGAGCTTCCTTTGTTTCCGTACTACCATCTTATGGTTTGTGCATGGGTTCAGTCCAATTCATAATGTGTATAACTGACATACAGAGAACTCATAAGTGCTGAAAATCCGGATATTTCAGACACCCGCCGAAGCCCCGGGGTCGTAGTCCGCATCGCTGACCGTCTCATTTTTTTCGATCCGGCACAGGAGCGCCCGCAGCTGATAGGTGCCGATGGCGGGATCAAAAGGCGGGTTCCTGCCGGTGAGCACGTTGGCGTTTATTTCGAACAATCCGTAAGTAGTATCCCCTTTCCGTTCGGGCAGCCACCAGCCGATCTGGCAATTTACGACCCCTTCAAGCATCGAATCGGTGACCTTTGCTTTTTGCGTGATCCTGCCCCGGAGCGATTCGATCCATATCCAGTCGCCGTCCCTTATGCCGTATTTCGCCGCAGTATTCGGATGAAGCTGCACGACGGGATAAGGATTGTGCTTTCTGAGCGCCGGCATCTGCCTGTTCTCGGATATAAAAAAGAACGGGGAACGCTCGCCTGTGTTTAGAATCAGCGGGAACCGGTCCAGCAGATCGGGCCTGCTCACAGGACTTTCCGGAGGCTCTTCATAGTACGGCAACGGATCATAGCCGTACTTTTCCATCTCTGTGCAGTAGAGTTCCACCTTACCCGTATTGGTCATAAACTTTCCACGTTTTTTATAGCGTTCATATTCGACTGGCACGCTGACATGCCCCAGCTCTCGCAACTTGTACATATTCAGATCGGCAAACTCCGGATAGTTCTTCCGTATGAATGACAGCTGCCCCTCATGAAGTTCCGTTAAGGTGTCCGCACCGTAATCCTTCCCAATGCGTTTGCACAGTTCCATCAGGATCACCTCGTCCTGTTTGCATTCCCCTATGGGTTCAACCACCTTTTGCTGGCTGAGGATCACATGATCCGCAATGGACGGTGCGCTGTATACGGCGTCCACTTCAAGCCATGAAGCGGCGGGCAGGACGATGTCCGCAAGCGCTGTCGTAGGCGTCATAAACAGCTCAATGGAAGCGATGAAGTCCGGTTTTTGAAAGGTCTCATAGGTAGACCTGCTGTCTGCGAAGCCGCTCAGACCGTTGTTGCCGCAGAGCATCAATGCCTTGACCGGATATGGTTTGCCCGTGTCTATCGCATTAAATAAGGTCGGGATATGAGCGGCGGCCTGATCCCGGTGCCGACCGGCGAGGAGTTTGTACGTGCCCTCGCCCATCCGTTTGGCGCGCTGCTCTTCGCCCAAACGACCGGCCAGATTATCGATGTCCGGCAGGATATGCATGCCCTCGATAAACCCGCCCTTCTTGTCGATGTTGCCCGTGACGGCGAGGATGCAGGCGATCGCCCGGACTGTCTGCAGGCAGTTTGGCGTGTGCTCGATCGCGCAGCCCCATTCAAGAGAACCGGAACTGCTGCCGGCGAAGAGACGTGCGGCGGACAAGATCAGATCTTCCGGGATGCCCGTGATACCGGCGACACGCGTTACAGGATATTCTTCCGCCCGGCGTCTCAGTTCATCGAAGCCATAGCACCACTCTTCTACAAATTTCCGGTCATAAAGCCCCTCGCCGATGATGATATTGAGCATGCCCAACGCCAGAGCATCATCCGTACCCGGTCTGATCTGCAGGAACAGCTCCGCTTTTTCTGCGATCTCATTGCGCCTCGGATCGATGACGATCAGCTTGCTGCCTTTCCGGATCGCATCGCGAAACAAAAACTGGCTCTCGCAATCCGCGCCGGAGACTGCGGGATTTGCGCCCCAGACCAATATCGTTTCAGGATTCACATCGCTGTAGTAATCCACTACAGGCGGAAACCCAAACGTGATCTCTCCCGTATATACCCTTGGAAAAAAACACTGCGCCGTGCCCGGTTCAAACCAGTTCGGCGTACCGATCGCGTTTGCAAACCGGACCACATAGGTCAGATGATGGCGCCCCGTGCCCTGCGCAACGGCGACGCTCTCGATCCCGTATTCCCGTTCGACAGCGAGAAGTTTCTCCGCGATCGTATCATAAGCCTCATCCCAGGTGATGCGCTCCCACCCGCCGCTTCCGCGTTCGCCGAGTCTCCGCATGGGGTAGCGAAGCCGATCGGGATGGTACAGGAGTTCCAGCCCCGCCAGACCTTTCGGGCACAAGCGGCCCTTGCTCATCGGCGACTCCGGATCCGGACGAATCTTGACTGCAACGCCGTCTTCGACAGTAACCAG
>JAISKP010000034.1 GCA_031260885.1 Eubacteriales Family XIII. Incertae Sedis bacterium | reverse complement strand
CGGATCGTCTGAACAAATTCGTTGTTCCAGAACACATCGCAAACAGGGTGCTCCTTTTCCGCCAGAATTCGGTTCACGAGTCCGGTGGTTTTATTGGCCTCCATGTCATAGACGGCTTCAACCTTGATGCCGGTTTGTGCCTCAAAATCCTTGAGAACCGGTTCCGAAAAGATTTGATCGACCGCCGTATATACCACGAGCGTTCCACGGTCCGCTTCTGTTTTTGATCCTTCTGCATCCGGTGAGGCACCGCAGGCGGAGAATGCGAGCAGCAACGCGATCAAAGAGATCGAAATAGGTGTTTTATATTTCATCATATTCATCCTTTTCAAGCACGTCTTGAAAGATTCCTTCGTTCCTCTATGCCATACCGTACTCATTTCTCAGCCAAACAACCCCGCCTTTTTCCATCCGGCACTCGACAGAAACGCGCGAATCGGTGCTTTGACCGCCTCCGTATCGAATTTGAACCCGACGAGGCCGACGGCACCCGACCCTCTGTCCGCGCCGATGCCGAATTGCACCGACTTGCCGCTCTGCTTGCCCTTGAACGTGTTCTTCGAACCGCCGAAGCTCAGCTGCCCGTTGCTGAAATTCGCGCCTGATGAGGATTCCTCCGACCGATCAACCTCTTTCCATTTATAGTTATCTTTCAGCGTGACCGTAAACGTGTAATCCCGAACCTCATTGTTCACCTCGTGCGGCGCGAAAAAGATCGCGTCCATCCATTTCCACCGCGCCACGATCGAGTCGCCTTCGACGGTCACATACCACGGCTGATCCGGCCGGTTCAGATATCCCGGCGCGTCATACAATACCTGCTGTTTTTCCACTGCCATTTTCTTCTTCCTTTCTTATCTTATCACACTTCTTATTACCGCGACCTGCCCTTTTCCTCATCCGATGGGTCCCGCCGAATACCATTCGTGATCCTCGATCACATACCACCCGCTCTGGGAGCGGTGCGGCTTGCCGGCGAGATCTATCATATGAAACCGGGAAAAATAGAGTCCGTCGCCGAGGTATTCAAATCGTACATTTGTGTTTCTCTTGACGGTGACGGAGCCGAAAGGCTGCATCTCCCATTCATCGGGAATCAGATAGGCGACCTCTTCGAAATCCATGCCGTCCGGAAACATACAGGTCGAAAACAGCGGCTCTATGACATCGCCGGGCTCAAGCTGAATCAGTTCCTTGCTTGGCAGTCCGGTCTTTTCATCGGGAACCGGGAACGCACCGTATATTTCAAATTGGATATCGTCCTCATCGACGAATTCATTGTCACCAAGTCCGGAAGTATCGAAGGTTTGGTAAGCCTGAATCACATATTCCTCACCGTTCAGCAGCACCGGGATGAGCAGCGTCCTGTACCCCGTCTGCGTTTTTTCGTCAATGCCCGCGTCGCTTACCCATGCGGTCACCAGCGCGCCGTCGATGGAAACCCAATATCCCTTGAAACCATCGGTGAACCGATAGCGGTCTTTTCCGACCTCATCGATGTAATAGTTGAATTCATAACCGAGACGGATCACGCCTTTGGCGTAGTCATAGCTAAAACCATCAGTGCTTTCCGCGAGGACATAGAATCTTTCCGATGTGATGTCCGCCGTATTCAGCAAAAGGTCGCTGCTGATCTCCATGACAAAGCCGTCTGTTGTTCCCGCAGCGATCGGATAACGATCCAGTTTCTCCGCACCCTCATCCGGGAACGGTTCCGCCTCCACGGGTCCGGCTGTGAGCGCGTTGATGTAGTCGATGCCCTCACCCGACAAATCGCCTTTCAGCGGGTATTCATAGAGGTAGCGGAATCCGCGGCTTGTTCCGAGCTGCGAAAAAATCTCGAGGCTTTCCGTCGATCCTGAATAGATGAAATAACAGGCGAGGCCGGTTGCATTTCCGTTGAGCACACCCTTGACGCTGTAGACGATGCAGTCCTTGAGTGCATTCAGCACCGCACCGCCGCCGTCTAGGATACCCTCCGCATTCCGCATCAGATCGCCGAGGTCAACCATGTCGTAGTTGCTCACCTTTCCCGAAACGATGCCGTAATTCTCCGAGGCATAGGCCGCGCCCTCGAACGCGCTGTAAAACGGAAGCTTTTCTTTGTATGCTTTGACCAACGCCTCGTCACCCACCGCGTTGTAGGCGTCCAACAGGGCGCCGAACCGGGAGAGGTCGGTGACGGAGAGGGTGACGTCCTCCGCGATCCCGTAATAATTGCAGGTTTCGTAGAACGAATCGCAGATGGCTTTGCCGAGCTGTGCGCCGTCCTGTGACGTGTCCGCTGCAAGCGCTTTGAACAGTCCCGTATAATTCCATCCGATGCCGGGCTCCGTTTCTTCCGATGCCACAAGATAGTTTGCATACTCGTCGAGCATGTCCGCCACATCGACGGTCGCCATCAGACAGGCGTCAAATCCGACGATCTCATAGGCACCGGATGCCGCCGGCATCGCCTCGAATACGCTGCGCATCTCCGGAAGCGACAGCAGATCACCTCCGAAGAGTTCATCGCTCTCCGCACCCATCAGGCTACCGCCGCCGTGATCCCAGATGACGACCACCTGTTTTTCCGCCGGGTAGTTCTTGTTGCAGTAATTCAGGAAATCCGCAAATGTCTCCGGGTCACCCATGTTGGCGGAGGGCTGGGTTTCCGTCAGTTCCAGTTCGCTGCCGGCATAGAGATATCGCCCGAGCGTGTCCGGATCCACGTAGTCGTTTTTCCAGCGCAGTGCGCCTCCGGTTTCAATCACCACCTGAACGTTATCCGGCAATTCAACCGCCATCATCTCTTCGAGATCCCATGTCGCCGCGCCGCCGCTCGAAGGCCGGTTGCCGCCGCTTTCGAGGTTGCTCCCGCACAGGTACCAGTAGATCGCCCATGTTCCCGGAGGACCGTCATACGGACCGTATTCCTGATTCGCGTTAAGACTCACTTTTACACTCTGTCCGCCGGTATCCGCTTCACGGGATAAGACAGTACACGATGTCAGCGACAGCATCATCAGGAGTGCTGTGAGCAAAGATAGTATTCTTTTCATCCTGTTGCCCTCATACTATGGAATGGCATGATAATTTTCATATCCTGCTGTATTATCTGAGCCCGGAGCCGCTTGGCGTCGACCGATCCGGGGAACCTGCTGCGGCGTCTTTTGCCCGCTGGGTGCTGAGCAGCTGCCAGAATCCGTCCACCATGCTGTCTCCCTGTGCGGAAATATCCCAGACTTTCAGCGTATTGATCGTGGTCGTGTTTGTCTTCTCGGTTCTGTCGTACTTGATTTCACCGATGTTCATGACAAACTGCTGCTCGATGTTGTACCCCGCAAGGGTAGCGCCCACAATCACCTGGTCGCTTGCGTATGAGCCTAAGGTACCGTCATTGTCAACCAGTTCTCCGCCTTCAAGGACGATCGCGACCGTCGCATCGAGGATCAGTTCACCGCTGCTGACATCCCACGTACCTGCCAGATAGCGGATCGCCATCGCGCCGTCCATCTCGTTTGCGCCCCAGACAAATACGCCGTTATCATACAGCGCAAACCGCTCGGAGTAACCCGATCCGACACCCGGAGAACCGTGCCACATGCCGATGTACTTTGCTGCCTCAGCGCTCAGTTGCGGATTTTGCGAACCTGCGCTTTGCGGACTCTGAGTGCCGTTCGTATCGATATCGTAGGTCTCCTGACTTCTTTCACCCTGTGTGACCGTGAATTCATTCCCGTCGATCAGCAGCCACGTTGCGAGACCGTCCCTCGGAACGTCTGTCCACTCCGTTGCAAATGCGGTTGTTTCCTCTCCGGTCAGCAGGGGCGGCTGTTCTTCGTATTCGAATGAGACACCGATGCTGCTGTCCCAGCTCCCGTCATCTAAGAACGCGAAACGGAAAACTGCTTCGCCTATCGGATCGTAAAACTGCGCAGCATAGCCGTTTTCCGTCCGGATGACGTCCAACTCAATATGGACGGTCGCATCCTCGTAATAGCACCACAAATACTGGTATTCCTCCTGCCAGAATCCGTAGTAATAATACATGGGCACATCGTTGCGGTAGACAAGCAACTCAAAATACGGTGCTTCTTCTGCAAAATCGACTTCCCAGTCCCAATCCGCTTCGTCAGTGTCGAACATCTCCTCAAGGGCGATTTCAATCGCTTCCGCTCCTTCGCCGAAATACGCAGCCGGCGCATACCAGTGTTCGATCAGATCGAGCGGATCCAGCCTTATGATTTCGTTCTCATAGGAATCCTGCAGACCGGCTTGTCCCAATGCGGACACGAGCCGACCCGTATACACGGCCTTCGCATCGATAAACGCCTGCCAAAATTCATCAAGCGGCAGTATTGTCACGCCGGGGTCCATCTGTGCCGCGTTCTCTACCTCGTCGGCATCCTCATTGATATTGTTAAGCGCGCTGCTGCCGAACGTATCCGCCGCCGTTGCCCGCACATCCAGATTCAGCGGCTTTATTTCCGCCGCGCGCTCCCCGCCGCAGGCGGAGAACACCGTCGTAATCGTCAGAATCACGGCTAAAATCAGAACTCTGTGTTTTTTTCTCTGTAATTGTTTCATCATTGATCTCCTTTTCCATGTTAAGATTTCCGTCGCGGAGCATCCCTTTAGGGGAAATCTCCGATTTTTCCGTCCGGATTCGCCGTTCAGAACGGGAGCGCTCTATCCCCGTCTCCATCCATCGGGATCTCCGTATAGCTTGAAGGGATTTCGAACCAAGCCGAATCTACATCATCATAGAACGCATAGATGAACATCGTTTCGATGAAGGATTCATTATCATTCACGATCGCATAGATAGTGTTCCCGTCAAACCAAAATCGGGAACTGCTACCGTCGTCGTTGCTGTAGTCGATGTACGTGAGCGACTGCTCGTCAAACTTCCCTTTGCCTTCACCGATTTTCTTCATACTGCCAAAATAGTCGGGAGTCATATCGCTGATATCAGCGACATCGGTACGCACGAAGAATTGTTCCTCACCACCTACATAATAGGCATTTGACCCATCCCTAATGATGCGAATACCTTCGGTAAAAATGCATAACCGGTCTCCGTCTACGATGAGAGAACCCTCCATCTCTGAATATTCGACGTCAACGTCATCGCTGTCGTCGTTATCCTCCGTGATGGACATAAAATCAAATGCATAGGTGCCGGATCGAAGGACTTTGATGAATACCGGCTCATCTCCCTTAACAACCGGCGTGGGCGTCTCACTGATCACTTCGATATCTTCGTCATCTTCGTCATCTTCAACCAATTCCGCCGCCGCTTCTTCAAACAGGTTGAATTCGCCTTTCGCCACCGCCAATGTGACGGTATATCCGGATTCGTCATAATCGATCTGTACAATGATCACCTTCCCCTCGTCAACAGACTGACGCGCGACTTGGATCCCCTCGCCCTCCGGATCATGGAAGTCCTCAAAATTCGTGACAAATATGAAGTCATCATTGTCGATCAGGTAGGTGAAATACTCATAGACTTCCATTCCCTGACCGCTGCCTTTAACGCCGAATTCGTAAGCTTTCTTTTTTATGCCGTTTTCCGTTGCGGAAGATACGCCGACAATTTCCCTCGTTTCGCCGAATGCGAGGTAGACGGACGGAACGCGGTCATTTCCGACCTTGTAATAATCCGCTTTTTCCGCTCTCGATGCCGAGGTCAGCCCAACGATCACAAACGTCGCGACAATTGCGATAATTGCGATGAAGATGATCAGGAGTACCTTGAGCACCTTCGGCATCCCCTTCTTTTTCTTCTTTGCCGGCTGAGCTGCATAACCGGTGCCCGGCGCGGCAGCATAGCCGGTACCCGGCGTGGCATACTGCGGCTGATACTGCGGTTGGTCGGCGGATCCGGTCTGGCCATAAGGCTGACCCTGCGGCTGACCGGCGGGCTGTCCATACGGTGCCTGACTACCGGCTGCCCGTCGTTCCTCCGCCCACAACCGGTATTTCATGTCCTCGCGTTCAAACTGCGCAGACCCGGCTCCGGAAAAACGAAATCTCGGACTGATCCATTCCTTTCCGCAACGGTCGCAATAGAGACTGAAAGAAAAAATCTGTCCGTCGGAATGATCCTTTGTATTTTTTGTGAGTGATGAAGCCACAAATCCACCTCCTTTCGCTGTCTGATAACGAAAATATAGCGAGTGGATGTGATTTTGACTACCTATGTAAACGTATAGGTCTTAAAAAATCGTTGAAATTTCAATGAAAAATTGATATGAAAAGTTGTAAATCAATTGTTGACGGGACTCACCTTTCCGGCAGGCTTCCCCGCCAGCAAGCTTTCTGTGAAACTGATCGTATCCTTTTTAATATGCTGATGCGCCTGCTCTGCGGGAGTAATATCGTTTACAGCCACGCGGGTTTCTTCTAAAACCTGCTTTACGAACTTAGCAGAATCTTTCAGACCCCAGGATCTGACTTCCGACTTCCTGCCCGTAAAGCAGGACTGTCAAATCACTCATGACCGGTTTCCTCCGTGTCTATCGCGTCATTCGACGTCCCGGTTTCGGGCAGCGCATCATACTCCGCATAAAGATGCATCCCGTTGACCCTGAGCATGGCGAAAAGGCGCTGCGTCAAAAGACCGGGTTTCCCCTGCTCCATCTCCCAGACCCATTTCTGCTCGATGCCGAGTTCTTTTGCCAGTTCCCGTTGGCTTAGTCCGACCATTAGCCGACCCTGAGCAAGCGCATGACCAAGTTGCTGCGGGTTCGTCAATTCCTGTTTCCGTACCGTTATCACCGCTGTCGCCCACCGTAAGGATTGTCGGGTCAACATCGAATGTCAGTGTGAGCCCTGTTGTATCTGTGGTGTTCGCCGTGCCGTTAGCGGTGAGAGTTGACCACGTTACAGGAGCAGTATTGTAAACAAGATGAGCAAAAAGCGCAGTTTTGATTTGTAGATATTATTCATGTTCCGGTACGTGATATTTTGCGAAGAGCTCCACGCGGCTCTGAATGTTTAGCTTGCGGTAAAGATTGTTGGCGTGGAAATTGATGGTCGGGTTGCTGATTTTCAGTTCGGTTGCAATTTGTTTTTTCGGCATGCCCGTAAGCAGCAGTGTAAACACCTGTTTTTCGCGCGCGGTGAGTCCCAGATCTTCCGTGCGGTCGGCTTCCGCGGCTTCCGCTGCAGCCTCGGGATACTTGCGTTCATCGAGCGTATTCAGTTCGCTGACCCATGCACTTCCAAAGACATATTTGCTTAGAACCGGCTGAAGCACAAGCATAATGCAGATGACAACGATCACAACGCCGAATGCGATGTAATTGTAATGCGATCCGATGCCGGCAAACAGCGTTCCGAGTATCGGTGAGACAAACCCCATCAGGACAAATTCCACCAGGCAATAAATACGGAAGAACTGCATGGAACCCGAAAGATTCGCTGTGCCTCCAACCAGATAAAATGCTGCGATATAGCCGAGATGCTGAGCGGCGCCGTAGAGGAGTGATCCGATGCCGGCCGCGGCAGGGCTGCCTACTGAAAGCAAGCCTGTGGAGAGCAGCGCGCAGATCAAAAAGATACTCCAGGGAATCCACACGCTTCGGTTCAGCACGAATTGAATGACGATACAGATTACAACGCCCGTTAGGCCGCCGAGAACCAAAATCGTATTCGTGACAAAGCCGGCTTCGTAAACCACATAGGTATAAAGCCGCTCCATGATCGTGTAGATCACATAGATCAGGAAAACCACCGTCATACCCTTTGCGCCGATTTGGTTCACCGATTTGCCGCCGGGGTAGGTCTGCACACTGTCATCCGTGTTTCCTGTCATCCCGCCCGGAGGCTCATCCTGAATGCCGTGCCGGCGTCGGGATCCATCCTTCATCAGCACAAAAAACGCGAAGCAGAGATATGCCGCCGGCATGAATGGCAGGAACTGTATCATGAAATACCGGGCGGCTTCATACTGCCAGAGCCATTCCACACAGACAATATAATAGAAGACAATGACCATTAAACTGAAGAGCCGCTCCGCATTGTTCAGCGAAAAGAAAAAGAGCAGCAAGCCGTAACCGCAACACAGACCATACGCGAATGCGTTGATCAGGTATATCGGCAGCAACAGTGATGCCGGAACGATCAACGCTAAGACAAAAGCCGCAATTTCAACAATAATCGCTGCTCTGACAATGGAGAGAAACCGTGCACGCGGGATAAAGGCGCTCACAAGCATCGCAAAGCTGTAAAATGTAAGCTCAAGCGTGAACGATCCGACGCCGAATAGTTCCTGCCCGATGTCGACAAAACGCAGATCTCCCATGATGACGACCGCAGGGAAAATCAGAAGCGTACCCCATGTCGAGGAACGAATATTGCGAAATGACAGTTCATCCCGGGTACGCCAGGATTGTCCAAATGCTGTCATCTCAGTCTTCCGGTGCTTCTCCTAAATAGCAGAACCGCGCCGGTACCTGCGGCAACAGCAAGGACCGCTATCCCTCCAATAACGAGGGCTATCGGCGTATCTGTTGAAGCCGATGGAGATCCGCTGCTCTGCGTGCCTTTGAAGGCATCGTTTTGGTTCGCCGATGCGGTGCCGTCCTGTGCTCCGGATAGTTCATCTGTAAGCGGAACATCTCCGCCCGAAATCTCAACTACCAGTACCACGGGAACAGTGCCGCCCGGTGCGGCAGTCACAATCAGGATTCCGGCGGGTGACTGCGGGTTCAAATTGCCGGGCGGATTCGTACCACCGGGAGGATTCGTACCGCCGGGCGGAATTATATCATCGTCTGGATCCGGGTCAGGCGAGCCGCCTGCATTGCTTGCCGGTCCCAAGCCGAGTTTCGGCAGTTCCTCGCCGCCGCCGCCGCCGCTATATGCCTCCACGGTATTTCCATACGCTTCGCTCAGCGTGTTGCCATGATAGGCTACAACACCGGGCTCGATGCGGATCGTATAGTAGCTTTGTATGTGAGCCGCAAAATCGCTTTGCTGATATCCGTCCGTCGGAATGATGTTGAAGGCTACGGCAATATTGCCGTAGTCCGGATCGTTCACCGGCCGAACCGGTACGATCTCCGCTTCGATCTGTTCGCCGTCCTTCCATAGGCTGATATGCGGAGCAAGACCATAGATCTTTACCGGAATACCAAAGTTGATCTGGTAACGCCCATAGGATGCATCATGCAAATTGGTCTCGTCATCATCATCACGCCAATACGCATAAGGACTCGGCGTACTGGATTCATTGACGAAAGAGAGAGAGATCATTTCCGTTGGCGCCGGCGGCGTCTGAATCAGATCGGACCAGGCATCGCCCCAAAGTCCGCTGACTCTCGGATAATAGTCGAAAGACCAGGCGCTGACCTGCCATGTCCCCTCCCAGGGATAGAAGGTAGTCCTTCCACCGGCATGTTTATAATCCACTTGGAGGGGTTCTGCCCCGCCTGTATTTTCAACCTGATACAAATAGTAGAAAACATCGGTGCTGATAGGAGCATCCGGATGCACCTCATATGCTTGTACCTCGACGGGGTAGCGTTTGCTCCAGGTGACATTGACGGGGATTTTTGTATAGGTATAAACCGTATCCATTCCCTGGGGTTTTACGATAAGCTTCAATTTGATATGGGAAACATCTTCGGTGATCTCGTACCCCGGCAAGGGCTCGATACTTGTGATCATGAGCTGTGATGTGTACGAACGTAAGCCGCCGCTCAGGGATCCGTTGATTTTGTACGGACCATCCCAATACACGGTAACATTCGCATAAAAGGATGACCACCCGTCCAGCACCCAAATAGACGGATAGAACACACCGTTGCTATTAGACCAATAGCCGGTGAGGTTGTCGCTCAGACCCGTGGACCAGCTTCCTGTCGGGACCGTGAGATCGAGTTCATCCAAATAGCCGTCGATATAAACCCAATAAGGACTGTACGGCGTATCGACATCCTCCGGGATACTTTCAACCCAGTTGACACAGATGGGTCCGACGTCGTCGAATGCGTAAGTCCGCCCCGCCCCCGTAAAGGAAAAGCTCAGCAGGATTTCGGAGGGGCCTTCCGGCAAGAGACCGGATATAGGCCGGATTGAATAGATCATCAAATCCGCCTCGTCCAAAATGAGTTCCCCGCTCCGCTTGTCGTTGATCAGGAAATCTCCGTTCCAGGCAACGGTGGTCTCCGCTTCGACCGGAAACTGGTTGCCGTCCAGGAGCCGGATCGATGGGTAGAATTTGAAATCGACTCCCCCTGCATCCCACGCACCGTTATGGCTGTCCCAGCTTCCCGCGGACCAAGTGTCCGCCGGGATCGTCAGATTGTCAATGTCCCGATCGGTATAAACCCACGGACCCCAATCCCATTCGATGTGAATCGGGCCGGCGGTAAAGGGTTCCCCCTGTTTCTCGTATTCCCACGTCACGAAGTTCATCGTTGCAGGAGTGATTGTAAAGGTGATATCGCCGGACTCGATGGCGTGCCAATCCGTCGGCGTGATTTGGTATAACTGGAACGGATCACCGTACTGATACAGCCTCAGATCCCCGCTGCGGCTTGAGTTGATATAGAATGGTCCGTTCCATTCGACTAAGAAAATTTCGCCATAGACCGGTATCCCGTCTTCGTCCAGGATGTCGATGGACGGATAATAATACCCGTCATATCGCCACGCCCAGTTCCCATCATGGTCATCCTCCGAACCCGGTGATTTGGTATTGAGGGGAACCACGAGATTGTCCGAATCCGGACGGATCACAGCAGAGTATGCATCGCTGTCCAGTGGCAATATTTCTGCATCCTCTGAACTTTCGGATGGTTCAGGCAAAGGCGGATTGAGGTCAGCAGGACCTTCGGGATCTTCTGCACTTCCGCTTCCGTCGGTTCCGGGAGTATCCGTCCCATCGACCGGATCACTGGAATCTTCCTCGGATTCGGCGTCGTCGATATCTGCGTCGGCATCGGGCGGTTCCGCGGGCGGCATCTCACCGCCGGATAAAATCCCTGCGTCGGTGACCGCATCCTGATTCGTGTCAACCGCAGAGGCAAAAGCCGCAATAGGCGACACCCCGGATATCAGAATCATGATGAAGAATAAAGTTGCAAGTTTCCGCACGCGCTTCATAACCGTACTCCTCCTTATTTCCTGTCTGTATTCATCCCTGATTTCTTTGTGTCTTCAGCATCATTGCTGCCCAAGCGAGATACCGCCAAGGCAACCCGGCGACCTGCACGAACGATAGATTCATTTTTTGACACCAGTATAACATATCCCCCGGCATTTTTAGCAACCAAAATAGATCGGAACACGAAGTTTTCCGATATCTGCCTTGTCACCAAAGAAATTCTATATATCCCCCTTGGTGCCGACAAATTCCAGTTTGTAAAAAAAAGTAGAAATTTCTCTTTACAAAAGGAAACTTCTGCGTTATTAGTATTGTACCGACGGTCGGTACAATAATAAGGAGGTTGTTAGATGCGAGTTGTAAAAGAGGGAAAAGAGCGTAGAAACGAAATCTTGGATGCCGCAGGAGCGCTGTTCGCTTCGAAGGGGTATGATAAGGCTACCGTCAATGATATTCTGGATGCTGTGAAAATCGGCAAGGGTACATTCTATTATTACTTCAAATCCAAGGAGGAAGTGCTGGACGCGATCATTTCGCGGCGCGGGGATGAGGGTATCGCCGCTGCCGAGAAGATCGCTGCTACACCCGCCCTCACCGCACAGGAAAAACTGCTAAAAGTCATCCTGGCTCAGAAACCGGATACGGAAAGCCGGAAACAGTTGATTGAAGTGTTGCACGAGGTGAACAACACGCAGATGCATCAAAAGATCCTCGTCGATATGACCTTGAGACTGTCGCCGATCCTCGCCGGCGTCGCTCTGCAGGGGATACAGGAAGGCGTGTTTGATACACCGTTCCCGCTGGAAAGTGTGGAACTTTTGCTGGTGTCGGCTCAAACGATCTTTGATGACGCCAATTTCAGGTGGACACAGGAGGAGATGGCAACGCGGGTCAAAGCCTTTTTATGCGCTATGGAGCGTGTGCTCGGCGCGAAAGCAGGGTCGCTCTCTGCGATGGCACAGGTTTTCTGAAAGGAATACGGATATGAATAAAGTCGTCTATCATCCGATAAAATACTTCGGTCTCACCTTCCTCATCACGTGGGTCACGTGGATCATCGCTGCCGTGCTCAGCCAAGGTTCATCGGCCTCCGCCATGGATGAGAATGTCATGTCGCTCATGGCGATCGGTCTGTTCGGTCCGTTGTTCGCGGCGATCATCCTCATGATCGGGAAAAACAAAAGGGAACTTCGGCGGGACATCATCAGCAAGTTCACAAAGGTCAGCCGCATCCGCGTCCGGTACCTGCCCATCGTGATCCTGCTGATGCCGGTCACGATCGTGATCGCGATTTTCTGCTCGCTGCCTTTGGGTCAGTCCATCGATCAACTCGCTCTATCCCCCGAATTCAGCATCGTTGAGGGGAGTGTCGTTTCGAGCTGGATCATCGCCTTCCTCGCACCGGCGCTGGAGGAACTGGGCTGGAGCGGGTACGGCATCGACAGCCTGCGCGGGAACGGCAAGCTCCTGAAGTCCGTTCTCGCCTTCGGTGTCCTGTGGGCGATCTGGCACCTGCCGCTCTTCTTCATCAAGGGTTACTATCACGCGAGTCTGCTTGCGGATAGCCCGGTCTATGCGGTCAACTTCTTCATCAGTGTCGTCTCCCTGACCGTGATCACGAACTGGCTCTACTACAGGAATAATCGAAGCATCGTCATGGCCATCGTGTTTCATGCGATCGTCAACGTCTGCTCGGAGGCATTCTGCGTGACCAATTTTACGAAGTGCGTCGTTACCGTAGTGATCACGATCTTCGCAGTTTTGATCATCTGCCTCGATAAAAAGTTCTTTTTCGGCAAACCGGATGCGGAGGCAGCGTGAATACCTTATCGGAACAGAAGTTCTCCAACAGTTTCAAACTCCTACTCGCCGGACAGATTGTGACCTTGTTCGGCTCCGCTCTGCTGCGTTTCGTGCTGTCCCTCTACGTTCTGGATATCACGGGACGCGCGGATATCTTCGCTGTGCTCTTCGCGATATCGACCATGCCCCTACTGCTCTCGCCCATCGGCGGGGCAATCGCGGACCGCGTGAACCGGCGCAACATGATGGTCGCCATCGACTTCGTAAACGGCGTCGTTGTTCTCGGATTTATCCTGATCTCATACTTTGGCGATCTATCGGTCTTTATGATCGGCGCCTGCATGGTCCTGCTCGGCTTCACCAGCGCGATGGAATCGCCTACCGTTCTGGCCTGTGTTCCCGCCGTGGCACCGGCTGAGAAACTGGAACAGGCGAACGGCATCATCCAGGGCATCGGATCCTTGGCGCAGACCGTCGCGCCGATCCTTGGCGGGGTGCTCTATGGGATCTTCGGCATGAAACCGCTCGTAATCTTCGGGTGCATAGCCTTTTTCACCGCTTCATTCATCGAGATCTTCATCCGGATGCCCTTTGAGAAACGGCCGCATGAAGGGCACATCATTCCGATGATCCTCGGCGATACGAAGGAATGATTTATCTACGTGATCCAAAAGCCGCTGATCCGAAAGTGCGTGTTCCTTGCCGCTGCGCTCAATCTGCTCCTGTCCCCGTATTTCATCGTCGGCATCCCGGTGATCCTGCGGATCACGATGAACAGCCCCGACACCCTATACGGCATCGGTATGGGCATCGTCGAAGTCGGGACGATTTTAGGCGCACTTTCGATCGGACTTTTTGCGAAGCGGATGCAGATGAACACGCTCTACCGATGGATCGCATGGATCGCTGTCCTGCTGATCCCGGTAGCGATCCTTCTCTCACCGATCGCAGAAGGACTTGGGTTTTACTCCGTGCTCGTTCTGTTTTTCCTCTTCATCATCCCGATGGTCATGGTGACAATCATCGTATCCATCTTCGTCATCACCCACGTACAGCGGGAAACGCCGAATGCCCTGCTCGGCAAAGTCATGGCGATCATCATGATGGTA
>JAISKP010000186.1 GCA_031260885.1 Eubacteriales Family XIII. Incertae Sedis bacterium | reverse complement strand
TGCCCTTTTCGGTTGGATGTCTTGGACTTTCAGGAAAAGATGGCAGGCGGCAGATACAACGCCGCTTACAAGACATTCAAAAATGCCGTAGGATTCCCGGAAATCGTGGCAGCGTTATGCTCGGAATACTGTGCTGCCGTTTGTCCCAGAAAGGACGTTGATGCGGCGGTTCAGCTCAATCTGCTTGAAAGAACCTGCGTTACAAAAGCGACGCGGAAAGATCCACCCGCCTATAATCTGCCCATAAAAGAAGAGCGGATCGGAATCATCGGCGGTGGTATGAGCGGTCTTGCCTGTGCGCTTCGGCTGGCGTCCAAAAAGTACCGGGTGACGGTTTTTGAAAAGACGGATCGCCTTGGCGGGCGGTCGGCAGACCTTTTGCCTGCGAAAATACTGGAAGAAGACATCCGCAGGCAGTTTCAGCATGAAAAATATGATCTGCGTTTAAACACGGAGATCAAAGATCTGACCGACCTAAAGAATGAAAACTTCGCCGCGGTCTATGGAACCACCGGCAGCGGCGGGTCGGATTTCGGAGTGGGCTGTTTTGAGTCGGATGATTCCGGGACAGAGGGCTTCAGGGCGGATACGCGATTTTTTGCGGGGGGTGGTCTGACCGGAAAAGACGTGATGCATGCATTGGCCGACGGTCTTGACATGGCGTGGGCGATCGAAGTCTATCTGAAGACCGGCAAAAAGGAATACCCTGAAAAACCGCAAGCCAGCCGCGTCGTCGTCGATCTTGACAAACTCGCAAAGATGCCGCCGGTCTTTGTCTCCCGCCCGGTCTTTACGGATGAAGAGGCGGTGGCGGAAGCGAAGCGCTGCATTCGGTGTCAGTGCGACGCCTGCAAGGCGTACTGCGATCTGTCCGCGTTTACGGGCAAGTGGCCGCGCGAAATGCGCGATGACATCATGACGACGGTCATGGCATCCGAGTCCATGATTCACAAGACGCCGGCGGTGCGACTTCTCAATATGTGTACGCAGTGCAGATGCTGCGATGAAGGCTGTCCGGAGCACATTCAGCTTGGAGGCATGATCAAGGAAGCCCGTCACAGGCTGCATCAACAAAATAAAATGCCGGGCGCCTATCATCAGTTTTGGCTGAACGATATGGATTTTTCCAACAGCGAATTTGCAATGATCCGGAAGGCTGCACCGGGTCATGCGGACTGTGCATATGCATTCTTTCCCGGATGCCATCTGAGCGGTGCGGATCCGGAATATGTGACCGAGCCTTATCATTGGCTTCTGGGTAAGGATCCCGGAACGGGTCTGCTGCTGCGCTGCTGCGGCGTTCCCGCGGACTGGGCCGGAAACGATGAAATGCATGACGCTGAACTTGCTGCGCTGAAAAGTGACTGGACATCGCTCGGTTGTCCAACGCTGATCACGACCTGCCCGTCCTGCGAAAGGCATCTTGCGGAGTATCTCCCCGAAATCAAAACGATCTCCCTGTACGAACGGCTCCTGCAATTGGGATATTGCGAAGCCGAAAGACGCATGAACCGACCCCTTTTGTCTTCTTTGTTCTCTGTTTTTGATCCCTGTTCCGCCAGAGACAGAACGGGGATGCAGGATGCTGTCAGAAAACTCGCCGAAGGGGCGGGCTTGACCCTTGAAGAATTGCCGAAGGGAGACAAACACGGCTGCTGCGGTTTCGGCGGGAATGTCGCCGTGGCAAACCCGGCCTTTGCGGAATATATCGGCAAAGCGCGCAGCGGTCTGCGCGACAATCCATACATCGTCTACTGCATCAACTGCCGTGAGGTTTTTCAGGATGCCGGCAAGAAATCACTGCATCTTTTGGACATCCTCTTTGACATCAACACAGCGGATTGGCGGCTGCCCGATTTCACACAGCGCCGCGCCAATAAAATTTTACTGAAGGAGCAATTGCTGAAAGAAGTTTGGGGTGAAGAGATGTCTGATAAGCCCGAAGCATTTGATTTTAAAATGATCATGGTGCCGGAAATCCGAGAAAAAATGAATCGGCTGAAGCTGCTTGAATCGGATCTCGGCAACGTGCTTGCGTTCAGTCTGCAGACAAAACGGCGAACCTATAATGCGGAACGGGACGTATACCGCTGTTACCGGGAATTGGGGCACATCACCTGCTGGCTGGAATACCGCCCGCACATTGCGGAAACCGAATCGGCGTCTGCTGTGAAAACCCATACGGAAAAGGGGAAGCTCGGAATTCAAAACGAACAAGAATACGAGATTGTGAACATTTTCACACACCGCATGAAGATCGAAATAGAGGCAGTTTGGAATGGAAGAAAAACAGACGCTGATCTGCGATAAATGCCAGGTCGAAATGGCGGATATGGACGTCCAGTTCAGCTATCTGAACCGCTCCTTTCGCCACAAGGTCAAACGCTGTCCGATTTGTGGGCAGGTGTGTCTTTCGGAGGAACTTGTCACCGGAAGGATCAGCGCGGTGGAAGGGTTGATGGAAGATAAATAATCCCGAAATATGATACAATCTCATAATAGAGGAAAATAAATTAGAGGAAAACAAATCACATGAAGGTACTTTTTATTGCACCGGAAACGCGCGTACGCCGTTTCCACAATCTTGACAATCTGCCGGCGGACGTAACGCTTGTGTTCGTCGGCTCTTTTCCGACGCTTGAAGAGGTGATCCGCCAGGGAGCAGATGCCGATTTTCTCATTGCGGATGCGGTTTCAACGGTCAGCAAGGAAATGATCGATGCGATGCCGAATCTGAAACTGATCCATTCCGAAGGCGTCGGCTATGAAGGATTTGACGTCAAAGCGGCTACTGCAAGAGGGATCTATGTCTGCAACTGTGCTGGAATTAACGCTTCCGCAGTCGCGGAGCAGGCAATTTTGCTGATGCTTGCCGTGCTCAGACATCTTGTCGAGGGGGATGATAGAGTCCGCAGCGCGCAGCAGATTGAAACCAAGAATCAATATATTATGGAAGGCATCCCCGAACTCGGCGGGCTGAAGGTCGGGTTGATCGGCTTCGGCGCGATTGCGAAGGAAACGGCGAAGAAACTGCGGGCTTTCGGCAGCGAGGTCTTCTATACCGGTCGCCGTCCTGCTCCAAAAGAAACAGAGGCGGCATACGGCGTGAAATATCTCAGCTTGGGTGACCTGCTTGCGTGCTGCGACATTGTAAGCCTTCATCTCGCGTCAAACAAAGAGACCTTCCATTACATCGGCGAAGCGGAACTTTTAAAGTTCAAACCCGGCGCGATTCTGATCAACACGGCCAGAGGGGAGATCGTCGATCAGGAAGCGCTCGTCCGTGCGCTGAAAGACGGACGCATCTCGGGTGCCGGGCTGGATACGCTGTACCCCGAGCCGGTTCAGGCGGATAATCCGCTGCTGAATCTTCCGGAAGCGCTGCATTATAAGGTAACATTCTCTCCGCACATCGGCGGAACGACGCAGCAAACCTTTTATCGTGCGCCGGTCATGATCTGGGAAAACATCTTTGCCTGCGCGGAAGGGCGAACGCCGCGCAATATCGTCAGCAAGTAGCGCTTTTAATTTTGAGAACGAAATCGGAAGCAGCGTCTACAGCGGTTTCATGCTGTAGGCGGTTACTTCATATACTGATTCGTAAAAAAATTTAAAAATTGCTTTGATTCTTTTTCCTGCCTGACTGCGACGGCTAATTGATCGGGATCTATGTTGAGGACTGCCTGAACGGTAAATGTGACAAATCCCTGTGGCAGGCTGCTTGCGCGTATTCTGATTTCTTTGGAAAACCGTCCGATCTTCGCTTTCACAATGTCGGACTTTTTAAGGTAATAAGGCTCACCGTAATGTTCGAGTTCCCGGTCCACCTGTAGAACGACAATCTCCGTGGCATTCGGGTCAAACCCGATCGCATAGCTGGAATAGCTATAGGCAGTCGATCGGATGAGCATCAGTCCCATCATACCCATATCCACGCCGCATCCGTAAACCACGGTGAAACGTTCCGCATCCGGAATAACCCGATTGAACAGATCACACAGTTTTGCGTAATTTGCCAGACACACTTCATCGGATATTTTTTTTGCCATGGTCATCTGCTCCCGCATCAGCCGCTTCGGTTCCGCTCTACCTTAGGCATTATATCATAGGCTACATCGTCTTTTCCGGGTTTTATCATAACGCCGGGGGACAGGCGGCATCCGGCGTTGCGGCGGTGCTAAAAATAATTAAACTTTTTTTTAAAAAGGGGTTGACAAAGAAAACAGGTGCCCTTATAATCATATTAAACATATAAGAATTATATGTATTATAAAAGGTCGTTTGGACAAAAAGGGGCTTCGAAATCGAAATGGGCATACTGAGTAAGATTTTCGGATCGAAGGACAAAGAATCAAAAGAAACAAAGGTTGACACGCAGCAGACGTTCAAAGGAGACAGCGAAATGGCAGACGTAAAAAACACAGACAATTGGTCATTTGAAACAAAGCAGATCCACATCGGACAGGAACAGGCTGATCCCGCGACGGATGCAAGAGCGGTTCCGATCTACCAGACGACAGCATATGTATTCCATGATGCTGCGCATGCAGCGGCGCGGTTTGGTCTCGCGGACGCCGGCAACATCTACGGCAGACTGACGAACTCCACACAGGACGTTCTTGAAAAGCGCATCGCAGCACTCGAAGGCGGCGTAGCGGCACTCGCGGTTGCATCCGGTGCAGCGGCACTGACCTACACTTTCCAGAACCTCGCACAGGAAGGCGAACACATCGTCTCCGAGAAGACAATCTACGGCGGTACATTCAACCTCCTTACAAATACGCTTCCGCGGTATGGCATCACGACGACATTTGTCGATCCCGATGATCCTGCGAATTACGAAAAGGCGATTCAACCGAACACGAAGGCAATCTTCATCGAAACGCTCGGCAATCCGAATTCAAACGTCGTTGATTACGAAGCAATCGCAAAAATTGCGCATGCACATAACATTCCACTCGTAGTGGACGCAACATTCACGCCGCCGAATCTGCTGAGAACGATCGAATACGGTGCGGACATCGTTGTCCATTCCGCGACGAAATTCATCGGCGGACACGGTACGGGTCTGGGGGGACTCATCATTGACAGCGGCAAGTTCGACTGGGCAGCCAGCGGCAAGTTCCCGAATCTGTCTGAGCCGAACCCCAGTTACCACGGCGTGGTGTTCACGGAAGCCGCCGGCGCGGCAGCATTCGTAACGGCCATCCGGGCCATCCTGCTCAGAGATACGGGCTCAGCGATTGCACCTTTCAATGCATTTCTGTTCATTCTCGGACTCGAGACCCTCTCGCTGCGTGTCGAGCGTCACGTTGAAAACACGCTGAAGATTCTCGAGTACCTCAAGAATCATCCGAAGGTCAAGAGGGTCAACCATCCTGCCTTCCCGGATCAGCCGAGCCATGAACTTTACAAGAAGTACTATCCGAACGGCGCAGGTTCCATCTTCACATTCGAGATTGAAGGCGGACAGGCGGAAGCGCACAAATTCATCGACGCGCTGGAGATTTTCTCACTCCTCGCAAACGTGGCAGACGTCAAGTCCCTCGTGATCCATCCGGCAACGACGACACATTCGCAGCTGCCTGTGGCGGATCTCGAAGATCAGGGCATCTACCCGAACACGGTCAGACTGTCGATCGGAACGGAAAATGTAAACGATCTCATCGCAGACCTCGACCAGGCTTTCAAGGCCATCTAAAATAGCTTTTACCACTGCATTCCTCAATGCCAACATACCTCCTCTCATGCCACGAATCCGTACCTCACGGATTCGTGGCATTTTTTGACCTTTTCAGATCGGTTGATCGCTCCGGTATAGATAACTTTATGGTTATGGAGCCCTTCGTTTTGCGTTATAGCACGATTCGATTTTGTTATTTGACAGATTTTTTAATAATGCTATATTGTACATATAATAATTTTATATTCTACCAAAAAGGGCAAAGGGAGAGGAAGTGGGAATTGAACACTTTCACCACCAGATTTGTGCCGCTGCAAAGCGGCAGAATGGAGCAAAAGATGTCTGATATTTCAGTTAGATTTGCCGGTTTGGAATTCAAAAACCCCGTATTCGCTTCTTCAGGTCCTATCTCAGATAGCCCGGATACCGTAGAAAAATGTTGCAAAGGCGGTGCCGGTGCTGTCATTTGCAAAACGGTGACACCAATACCCCAATTACGCGTATACCCTCGCCCGCATGACCTTTCATTGGAAAAGTTTGGTCTGGATCGCACCGGGCTGGGCTGCGGAAAACTCTTCGCCGATGAGGCGCCTGAGATTTGGGCGAAGGAAGTACTGCCGAGGTGCGTAGAGGTCTGTGCTAAGTACGATGTCGTTTTCATTCAGAGCATTCTGGGGGACGGGAAAAATATCGATAGCTGGATCTCTCTTGCCCAGATGATGGAGGAAAATGGGGCGCCTGCCTTGGAATTGAATTTCAGTTGTCCGCATTCCTCAGCAGTGGCGCAAATGACAGGTGCACAGCTTGGGATGGATCCCGTGGCGGCGCATGATGTTGCCGCCGCCGTGCGGAAGCATGTGAAAATTCCCATTTTCACCAAAATGACTTCCCGTTGCGAAGATGTGGATCAAGTGGCTGCGGCATGTGCCGCGGCAGGTGCGGATGGGATTTCTGTCTTTAACAATCCGGTTGGTCTGTGGGTGGATTTGGAAAACCTCTCCTATTTCGGGCAGCCTGCATCAGCGTGGGGTTATGGCGGCGCATTCATGCAGCCGATGGCGCTTTATAAAACGGCTAAAGTTCATCAAAACCCGAACGTAACTGTTCCCGTTTACGGCGGCACGGGGATCTGGAACGCTGACGACGCCCTTCGTTTTATTCTACTTGGAAATCATGCCGTTCAGCTGCAGATCGCCGTTATGGAACTGGGCTACGATCTCTTTAAACAGATTACGGATGGCATTGAGCAATATATGGACAGAAAAGGAATCGCTGATTTGGCTGAGATCCGCGGGAGCATACTGCCGAAATTGGTCTCGAACCGGGATCTCCCCCCCGATAAAAAAGGCGACGTGGTCATTTCGATCGATGAAGAACGCTGCATCGGCTGTGAACGCTGTAAATGTTGTATGTGGGGCGTTATAGAGATCCAGAATGGTTTGGCGAAAGCCGTGAACATAGATCGATGCCATGGCTGTGGCTGGTGTATGAGCCTTTGCGAACAAAATGCGATGCGCGTAATAGAAAAAAGCGGGGAAGTTCGGATGCAATTTTAATCATGATCCAGACAAAGCAGGATTCTTTGTGCAGACGCGCTTATAGCTGAAGGGATATGTAATGTTATGAGTATGACAACTATTGCTGTAATCGGCATAATTGTAATGATTGTGTTGATTTTGATGGGTGTCAATGTTTCGATGGCCCTGTTTATCGTGGGATTTTTCGGTTTTGCGGCAGTGGTCAACTTCAATGCGGCTTTCGGGATGTTGCGGACAGTACCGTTTTCTCAAGCTTTAACGTACAGTTTTGTTGTAATCCCACTTTTTATTCTCATGGGGCAGTTTGCCTTTCTTTCAGGCATGAGCACTTCATTGTATAGTGCCGCCGAACGCTGGTTGAGCAGCGTGAGGGGCGGATTGGCGCTCGCGACGATCGCTGCCTGCGCTGCGTTCTCTGCAATATGCGGCTCGAGCGGCGCTACGGCTGCGACCATGGGGGTTGTGGCATATCCCGAGATGAAGCGGTTTGGCTATGCACCTTCCCTATCTTCGGGCAGTATTGCAGCGGGCGGTACCTTAGGTGTATTAATTCCGCCAAGCACGATGTTCATTATATACGGGATCATTTCCGGGGAATCCATCGGGCGCCTTTTCGCCGCCGGTGTGATTCCGGGGCTTATTCTGATGCTGTGCTATATGGCTGCCATCGTCGTATTGATGCGGGTCAAGCCGGAATATGCGCCGGATCGAAAGACCTATAGCTGGAAAGAGCGTTTCGTATCCCTGAAAGGATGCATCGGATTTGTCGTGCTCTTCATCTGTGTTCTCGGCAGCATATTTACAGGCATTGCGTCTGCAACAGAGGCCGCCGCATTCGGGGCGTTTCTTGCGCTTGTGCTCATGATCGTGAACGGTCAGTTCACTTTAAAAAAGTTTTATCAGGCCCTAATCGAAACGCTCAAAACGACGGCCATGATGCTTCTGATTATCTTAGGCGCGATGGTCTTCGGCTACTTTTTATCTGCAACCCGTCTTCCTCAATTATTGAATACGATGATTCTGGATATGCATACGAGCAAATATGTGGTGATCTTCGTCATTTTCTTGATTTATCTGGTGTTGGGCTGCATCATGGATGCCGTCGCAATGATTCTTATCACGGTACCCATCTTCCTTCCGATCGTGGTGAGTCTTGGATTTAGCCCGATATGGTTTGGCGTATTCTGTGTTTTGATGCAGGAAGTCAGCATGATGACGCCCCCGCTCGGCATGAATGTATTTATTACAAAAGGTATTCTAAAGGAAGTGTCTCTGGAAACAGTTTATAAAGGCGTAACGCCTTTTGTCATCGGTGCAGTGATATGCGTATTTATTATCTGTGCACTTCCTACGCTCAGTTTGTGGCTGCCCGGAATTCTCTATTAAATAAAATGAAGTGACTGCAGATGATATAATTTATTGCCAAATTGTATAAGCGTGAAAGGAGAAAATGTGAAGTCGAATATGCATTTCTGCACACAATAAAACAATCTTCAACAGTACCAAATGGATGCTGCCGTTCAACGGTAGAATGGAGGAAAAAATGAAAAAAATTATTGTTGCGATTCTCACGCTGTCCATGATATTAGTTCTTATTACAGGTTGCGGCGGCGGCTCATCTGCCGGCAACGCTTCAACGGGCGGCAACGCTTCAGCTTCAGGCGATGACGATACGGTATATGAAGTTGTATTTTCAAGCCAGGAGGTTGATTCGTCCGTTCACTCAAGAATCGCGATCGAACTTTGGGCGAATAAAATTGAAGAGGCTACAAACGGACGTGTAAAATTTGTCTATTACTGGGGTAGTTCAATCAGCGGCGTCCCGGAATTGTTGGACAATTTAGAGAGCGGTGCGGTTGACGCTGCATGGGCTGCAACTTCTGCTTATGCGGGCAGATATACAGCGACCAAAGGCGTGACGCTGCCCGGACTCGGTCTGATTGCCGGTGCCGATGGTGCCGAGGCAATCTGGCAGTGGCTTCAGGAAGAGGAACCCACGAATGAAAGAGGCACGCTGGTACTTGCAGCCTGCTATCCGGCCGGCGATATGTACATAACCAATAACAAAAAAGAGATAAAGGTCGCATCGGACTTTTACGGATTGAGATTGCGCCCGCTGAACAGCGCATGGCAGGCTGTGTTTGAAAAGCTGGATGTTGTTCCGGTGTCTTTCGGGATGAACGATACCTATGAGAATATCGAGAAAAATATATGTGACGGACTTGTTCAGGATTTTGTCTATTATTCTTGGAGCCGCATATACGAGGTATCGCAATATTATCTCGATAAGCCAATGTCCATCAATATAGGCTTCCTTTACTTAAGTCCGCATTTCCTAAACCGTTTACCGGATGATTTGCGCGAAATCGTGCTCAGCTGCGGCGGACTTGAATTGAGCCGTCAGGCCGGCGCGATGATTCTCGAAAGCCAGGAAGCGATGCAAAAGGATATTGTTGATAACGGTGGAATCATATATCCTGCTACCGCTGAAATTTCCGATTTGCTCGAAAACAGTTTTGAGGCCGGAAGAGCAGACTGGATCAAGGAGTGCGATGCCAGAGATGGTTATGACGGTCAGGAACTATATGATCGCCTCATTAAAGTAACAAGTCCTTACTTCGGGAAGTAACGATACGTATCATCTTCATGTGCCTTGGCGGTAAGCCGGGGCACATGTTGAGACGCATGAACGGTGGAACAAAATGAAATTTCTAACAACTTTCATGAAAAAGATCAGTTTTGGAATCGGAATTCTCGGGCTCATATCGCTCGCCGTTATGATGTTTTTGACAACGGCTGATGTGGTGGCGCGGTTTGTTTTAGGCAAGGGACTGGTTGGCACCATCGAGATCATGTCGTTTTCGTTCAGCGTATTGCTGTTTTCCGGTTTAGCATACTGCCAGACACGACATGGTCATATACATATTACTTTAATCGCTACAAAACTACCCGGTAAATGGAAATATGTCGTATGGAGTATTGCGTCTCTTATTTCAGCGACCACAGGATTTTTGGTGACAGTGGCGAGCTTTATGCAAGCCGGGATCGCCAGACAGATCGCAGAACATTCAATGCTTCTATGGATTCCGTATTATCCATTTTACTACTTTGGTGCGGTCTGCTTTGGTGCATTCTCGATTTGTCTGCTCTTAGACTGCGTCAAGTCCTTTCTCGCAATTTTCAAACCCAAATACGCTGAAGAAGTCAGTTCCACTTGGTAAGCGTCAATCAGAAAGGGCGGGATCGTCTTTAACATTCAACAGATAAAAACTTTCTGTGAGACCGCCAAGTTTAGGAGTTTTACGGAGGCGGCACAGGCGCTGTATATCTCACAACCCGCGTTAACCAAGCAAATCGCATCGCTGGAAAAGGAACTGGGGTTGAGTTTGTTTGAGCGCAACCACTCCGGCATCACGCTCACAAAAGGCGGAGAGATCATGCGAGACTGTTTTGATCGGTACGCCCAGGATATCGAGCAAGCGCGCATGCTTGCGCTCAGAGCCGAGGAGAGCGAATGTTTGAGAGTAGGACTTCTCATGGGAATGGATTTTCGCCGTGCGTTGGAGTATCTGCATCTTTTTCGTCTTGAGCATCCGAGCGTGGATCTGTACAGCGCAAGTTCTGATGAGTTGAAGGAAGATCTCCTTACGGGCAGGAGCAACGCGGCGTTGTTGTTTGACAACCACTTGAAAAATTTAAAGGGCTTCGAACACGTGCCGTTGTATCCATCACGCTTTGTGTACGTGCTTTCGCACCTGCACCCGCTGGCCGGGCGGGAGTCCCTCACCGCGAAGGATATCGCCGACTATGAGTTTATCTTCTCAACCAGCGGGAAGATCGAAGGGCAGGGCATTTTCGGACATATTGCCGGCATCGCGCAGGCGCTGGAGATCCGCGAGGAGCAGGTGCGCTTCTGCAGAAATTTCGAGTCTATCTTCGTGGAGGTGGCTGCGGGACAGGGGATGACCCTAATGGACGAGCACGTGAGCTTCCTGAATGAACAATATGCCACGATCCCAACGGGGTTGGCACACAGCGTTGTCGCAGCGTGGAAGACGGGCACTGGCACGCCTCCGTTGGATCGGTTGATCACATGCTTAAAGCGGGAATTATCGTAAGCACGCCTCTTCTGCACCGCTATGCGCCGACACAGATAACGATTCGGCAATAACGATTCGGTTATGAAGCGTGTACATATTTGTATTTCATATTATGTTATTTGGATGATATTATTTTCTTATAGAAGACCATATGAACTGAGAGTAGGAAGGAGAAATCGCCGTGTCAGATGCCCAGTATGAAGTTGTAAGCCCTATTGGACTTCCGAAATCCCGTAAAATTGAACCGGCTCCGCCATTGGATACACTTGAAGGCAAGCGCATCGGGTTGGTTTGGGCAGCTTTTGGAAATGGAGATGTACTGTTGGAGGCGCTCGGCGCCTTAATAAAGGAACGTTATCCAAGCGCGGAATTGGTTCATATGAACCCCGGAAAGAATTTGAAACCATCCGAGTACTCAGATCCTTCTATCATGGATGTCGCCCGTGAAAATGAAATCGATGCAGCGATCGTCACTGTCGGCGGATGCGGTACTTGTACACCGGGCGTGACACGTGCAGTTTGCTGGATTGAGGAAGCCGGAATCCCCGCAACCGCAATGATCTGCAAAGGATTTGTGAATCCTTCACGGTCAATGGCCAGTATGGAGGGGCTCAAGGCGATTCGGATCACCGAGTTACCGCCGCCGAATATCGTTACACAGACCCGTGAAGAAGTATTCCAAAATGCCGCGATCATCTTCGATCAGATGATTGAGGATCTGACATCAACGCCGATTGAAGGGAAAACAATCGGACGGAAAGAAAATAAGACGGTCAATGAAAAAGAGGTCGTTTTCACAGGAACCTACGAGGAAGTAAACGAACACTTCTTGAAAGAAGGCTGGGGGGATGGATTGCCTATTGTCCCGCCGACGGTTGAAGCGATAAAAAGGATGTTGCAGTATACGGATTATCCCGAAGACCAGGTCATTGCAACCCTAAAACCATCGGGCACTTCAGTGACGCCGTGGTCCGTCGCCGCCAATGGCGTTATGGCCGGATGCCGTCCGTCTTATATGCCGATTTTGATTGCGCTGCTTGAAGCTGTTGGGGAAGAGCGGTTTGCCGTCCAGCACGCAGGAAGCACGGCAGGGTGGACACCCGTGATATTCCTAAACGGACCGATTCGCCGCGAATTGAACTTTAACTGCGGTCAGGGTGTCCTTCGACCGGGAACACAGGCAAATATGAGCATCGGTCGCTTCCTTCGTTTTGTTTGGACCAATTTTGCAGGGTTCAAAATCGGAAGCACCGATCTCGCGGCAATCGGACGCAATTTTATGCCGGTTTTGGCTGAAAACGAGGAGAACAGCCCATATGATCCGCTCGCAACGGATTTCGGATTTCAAAAGGGTCAAAATGTCGTAACCGTGCAGTCCTGCGGGAGCATGACCTTCCACTTTACGAGTGAAGCAACGCCGGAGGAGCATCTTGAAATCCTTGCGCGCGAAGTGAAGAAAGAACTTCAAGGTGAGTTCATTCATTGCCTGTCGGCGTTTGGCGATGAAATTCGACCGGCATTGGTTCTGAGTCCAATGGTTGCAAACATTCTCAGCGAAGCGGGATATTCCAAGCAGGATATTCGGGATTACATCTTTGAACACGCGCGCGTCACCGCTGCAACATTTGATTTTGAATTGAATCGTTTGTATCCGGGCTACAATGTCGCAAAGATTGTGGCAGACGGATTGCTTCCCGCGTCTTGGGCAAGTTCGGATGACCCGGAACGTTTATTGCCGCTTACCCACAACGCGACAGAACTCGTGATCGTTGTGGCAGGGTTTGAATCGCGCAACAGAAGCTGCATTCTGCAGCAGATCGCGCACCAGGGATTGCCCTGTGCAAAGGAGATAAAGCTTCCGAAAAACTGGGATTCATTGCCTAAGTAATGTGTTGATGTGATGAGGGGATTGGTAACATGGTGGATTACGATGCAGTTGTAGTCGGTGCGGGACCTGCGGGGCTTACCGCGGCGCTTTACCTTGCGAGAGGCAAGCATCGCGTGCTTGTTGTCAGTGAAAAAATATTCGATGGTCCGGTCGGGCTGCTGGAATTGATTGAGAATTATCCGGGTTTTCCAGATGGCGTTTCCGGAGGGGAACTCATCGACGCAATGGTGACGCAGGCCTCAAACTACGATGTTGAATTTGAAACAGATCGCGTCTCAAGCGTGGAGAAAACGGAAGATACTTTTGTGACCGCGCTCGATAGCGGCGAGAAAATTACATCGAAAATCTTGGTTGCCGCATCCGGTTCCCGCCACAGAAAGCTGAATGTTCCGGGAGAATCTGAATTGACGGATCACGGTGTATTTAATTGCGCTTTTTGTGACGGCGGAAAGTTTATCGGAAAACCTGTGGTTGTTGTCGGCGGCGGCGATGCCGGCATTACGGAAGCGTTATATCTGTCCAAATTGGCGTCACATGTCTATGTGCTGGAGTTTCTGCCGCAATTAAAGGCAACTGCCGTACTTCAGGATAAAGTCTATGAAGCTGAAAATATCACCGTTCAATGCGGTGTGAGCGTTACGGAAATTCTTGGTGAAGGGGTTGTATCCGGCGTTCGTGTGAAAGCCGGGACCGGAGACAGTGAAACGATAGATGCGGAAGGTGTCCTTGTGGACATTGGACTTTTGCCCAATACATCCTATCTTTCGGAGTTGATTTCACTCGAAAAGAGCGGGCACGTATCTGTCAATGAACAGATGGCGACAAGCATTGACGGATTATTTGTTGTCGGCGACATCAGAACTTCATCACCCGGTCAGATCTCATCGGCAGTAGGGGACGGCGCAGCTGCAGGAATTCACGCGATCCGCTTGCTGCAGCAGCTCGAGTGAATTTGGGGCTGTGTTGTCTCCCCGCTTATCCCGAAAAGTAAAATCCGATCTTCGAATCTTCGAATCTGAAGTTTGGAATCGTTGACGTAGTTTTGATATTGTTATACAATAATAAATATATTGTATATATATTTTGTCATGAATACGTATACCTGAAGGGATAGCGAGTAGAACCAAGTGCGTTTCGATGCCGTAGGTTTGGAGGGGTACATTGCCTGAAAAATTGAAAATGCTTATTGTTGATGATGTTGAAATCAACAGGATGATCCTCAGTGAGCTTTTTTTAAAAAAGTATGAAGTATTAGAAGCCTCAAACGGCGTAGAAGCGCTTGAAATTATCAATTCCGGTTCGCACCTCGCGATTATTCTACTTGATCTTGTAATGCCTGTCATGGACGGTTTCGGCGTGTTGCGCGACATGAACCGTTCGGGGATCATAGACCGAACGCCCGTCATCATGATCACGGGCGAAGATGACGATGCGATGGCGCTCGAGAGCTACGGTCTCGGCGTTTCCGATCTCATGCACAAACCGTTCAGCGCGGCGATCGTCACGCAGCGCGTGCAGAATGTTATTGAACTGTATTCGTATAAAAATCACCTTGAAGAGAAACTCATCGAACAGAAGAATGAATTGATCGAGCAGGAAGGTCGCATCAAACAGATGAACTTCTCGCTGATCGATACGCTCAGTGCGACGGTCGAGTTTCGCAATGTGGAGTCCGGACAGCACGTGAAACGCACGCGGCTACTCATCAAACTCATTCTCGAAAACATGCGGGATCACTATTCGTTCACCGAGGAACAGCTTGAACTGATCTCCTCAGCAGCGGCTTTGCACGACGTCGGAAAGATCGCGATTCCGGATGCTGTGCTGCTAAAGCCCGGCAAGCTGACGAAGGAAGAATTCGAAATCATGAAGACGCACACCACGAAGGGCAGCGAAATCCTTCAGACGATCGACCTGCTTCAGGACAAAGAGTACTATCAATACTGCTACGATATCTGCAGATATCATCATGAGCGTTATGATGGACGCGGTTATCCGGACGGGTTGAAGGGTGATGATATTCCGATCTGGGCGCAGGCCGCCGCACTTGTCGACGTCTACGATGCGCTTACGAGCAAACGGATCTACAAGGATGCCTTTACGCATGAAAAGGCCGTTGAAATGATCATCGGCGGCGAATGCGGCGTATTTAATCCGCTTCTGCTGGAGGTGCTTCGGAAGATCTCACCCGAGCTCAAAGCGCTCGCGGGTTCCATCGCCGACTGAGACGCTGCTGTTCAGAGATTGGCGGTAGCGGGATCTGCAAAATGTAGGTAATGGGATCTGCTAAATAAGTTGACAACACAAATTTCGAATAGTAACATATAAAACACGCATCTGGTTTCAGATGCAAAAAACAGAAAAGGCTGTGACGAAGACAGTACGTTTCGGACAAACGTCCCAAGAGAGGTTCCCGTTGGTGTGAGGGAGTCGGCGTTCCGAAAAAGAAGATCACTTCCGAGCCTGCTTCGCGAAAGCGTTTCTCCCGGAAAACGGAGGCGTGATTAGCGGGACACGTGAGCGGCGCGTTAAGCCGAAATGAGTGGCAGCGCAGGAAAGAGTCCTGCGGCGTCAACAGGGTGGTACCGCGGTAAAATCGCCCCTGAATCTTTGATTCGGGGGTTTTTTGTTGCAAGGAGGAAGTTATGCTTGAATTACGTTGGCACGGCAGAGGCGGTCAGGGCGCCAAGACAGCGGCACTGCTGCTTGCGGATGCTGCCTTTGAGACAGGTCTGTATGTGCAGGGGTTTCCCGAGTATGGTCCGGAGCGGATGGGTGCGCCCATTACGGCGTACAATCGCCTCAGCCAGACACCGATCCGGGTTCATTCCAATATCTATGAGCCGGACATCGTCATCGTCGTCGATGAGACGCTGCTCAAGACAGTCGACGTCACAGCGGGACTCAAGCCGAACGGCAAACTGCTCGTGAACTCCGGGCGTGAACCGTCGGAAATCCTTGCGGCGTTTCCGGACTTCGGCGGCGCGATCTATGTGATCAATGCGGCGGATATCTCGATTCGTACCATCGGCAAAAACCTGCCGAATACACCGCTCCTTTCCGCAGTCGTAAAACTGACCGGTGTCATGGAAGCGGATACATTCTTCACAAACATGGAGAAGGCTTTCACAGAGAAATTTTCGGCAAAACCCGAGGTCATCGCCGGGAATCTCCTCGCGATCCGGGAAGCGTGGACCAGCTCGATTCAGATCAACGAGTAACGAAAGGCGGCAGTACATGAAAAAAAATCCAATGGAAAACATCACCGAAACCTCTCCGTGGCAGGATCTCACGGAAGGCAGTTTTGTGTTCGGAGAAGGCAATTCCGAGTTCTTCAATACGGGCGATTGGCGCGTGCGAACGCCGCAGTGGAATCCGGATCAATGCCGGCAATGTCTGCTCTGCTTCCCCGTTTGTCCGGACAGTTCTATACCGGTGACAGACAGCAAACGCGGCGATTTTGACTTCGCCCATTGCAAGGGTTGCGCGATCTGCGCGAAGGTCTGTCCCTTTGGCGCGATCACCGTATCGCGTGTGGGAGAGGAGGAAAGCAGATGACAATCAAAGACAGAATGTCCGGCAATCAGGCGATCGCGACCGCAATCCGGCAGATCAATCCGGACGTCATCGCTGCATTTCCGATCACGCCATCTACGGAAATTCCGCAGTTCGTTTCATCCATGAAGGCGGAGGGTCTGGTCGATACCGAATTTATCGCGGTTGAGTCCGAGCACAGCGCAATGTCTGCATGCATCGGTGCGAGTGCCGCGGGTGTAAGGGCGATGACGGCGACGAGTTCCGCCGGGATGGCGCTCATGTATGAGCTGCTCTACGTAGCAGCTTCGGACAGACTTCCGATCGTCCTTGCCGCCGTGAACCGCGCGCTGACGGGACCGATCAACATCAACGCGGATCATTCCGATTCGATGGGCGCAAGGGATTCCGGCTGGATTCAGATCTACAGCGAAAATGCACAAGAGGCGTATGACAACATGCTTATGGCACACCGCATTGCAGAAGATCCCGCCGTCTCTCTTCCGGTCATGATCTGTCAGGACGGCTTCATCACGAGCCATGCAATTGAGAATATCCTGATCGAGGAAGACGCTCCCGTACGTGCATTTATCGGAGAATATGTACCGGTGCATCACCTGCTTCAGCCGGATAAAAGCGTCGGCGTCGGACCGTACAGCATCTCCGCCTTCTATATGGAAATGAAGCGGGCGCAGTTTGAAGCGATGCGGAATGCCCGCGCCGTCATCCGGAAGGTTTCCGATGATTTCGGCGCGAAATTCGGACGGCAGTACGGAATGTTTGAAGAATACAGAATGGAGGACGCCGAGCTTGCCGTGCTCCTGATGAGTTCCTCTGCGGGAACCGGGAAAGATGCTGTGGATGCCCTTCGCGAACAGGGTGTGAAGGCGGGACTCGTGAAGCTCCGCGTGTTCCGACCTTTTCCTGCGGAAGATCTCGCGTTTGCGCTGAAAGATCTGAAGGCGCTTGCGATCATGGACAAGAGCGACGGGTTTTCCGGAAACGGCGGTCCGCTGGGCGCCGAGGTGCGCGCGGCGATTTATGGCGTACACGATGGTATTAAGACGATCAATTATGTCTATGGTCTCGGCGGGCGCGATATCCGGGTTGATGATTTTTTCACAATCTTTGGGGTGCTCGAGGAACTTTTGGACGGTCGCACGACGGACCGGGTGCGCCACATCGGCGTAAGGGAGAAATGATATGACCTATACAGCCTATAGTTTAAAAAATGTTGCGAATAAACCGGAACGACTTTCGCCCGG
>JAISKP010000110.1 GCA_031260885.1 Eubacteriales Family XIII. Incertae Sedis bacterium | reverse complement strand
GTCGTTTTACCGGAACCGGTCGGCCCGGTGATGTAGATGATCCCGTTCGGATGCGCGAGGATCTCGATAAACTTGTGATAATCCTCGTCCGTCATACCGAAGTGCGCGGAATGGTCGATCGCGGTATTCGTCGTGAGGAAGCGGAGCACCGCCTTTTCGCCGTAGACCGTCGGTAGCACGGAAAGACGGATGTTGAGGTCGATGCCGCTGATGTTGATGCGGAAATGTCCGTCCTGCGGAAGACGTTTTTCTGCAATATCCAGGTTGCCCATGATCTTCAGGCGGACGACGAGGGCAGGATGTACGTTCTTCGGAATGTCCGTATAGTCGACGAGTGCGCCGTCCACGCGCATGCGGACGCGACAGCGCTGGTCGTAGGGCTCCAGGTGAAGGTCACTTGCGCCGTTGTTGTATGCGCGCAGCATGAGGTTGTTGAGCAGATTGACGACGGGCGTCGCTTCATCGCCGAGTTCCACGGTATTGATCTCCTCGATCTCCGGGAACATATTCGTGTAGTTGTCTTCCGCCTTGCTGACGGCGGCACGAGCCTCGACTTCGGTGTAATGGTGCTGGATGGCCTTCTCGATGTCCGCCCGTTCGCCGATGTACACATTTGCGTTGAGCCCCGTGATCTGCTGTATTTCTTCAAGCCCGAAAAAATTCAGCGGATCGTTGATGACGACGTCGATGCGCCCGTCGCGTTCGCCGATCGCGATCGCCGTATTCTTCTCCGCAACGGAGCGGGGTACTTTGGATACGACGGCGGTGTCGACGACACTGGTTCCAACGTTTACAAACGGCAGACCGAGCTTGTGCGAAAGCGCCTGGATGACTTCCCGTTCGGTCACAAAGCCCAGTTCAATGACGGCCTGACCGAGCCGAATGTTGTTTTGCTTCTGATATTCAAGCGCCTTCGAGATCTGCTCGTCGTTGACGTAGCCGTATTCTTTCAGAAGATCCCCGATGCGAATTTGTTTGTTATCTGCCATGCTTTGCTCCATTATCCCTCTGTATTCCCGGTATCCGCCGGGCCCGGATTTTCGGAATTTTCGGTTGCACCTTCGCCCGATGCATTCAGGTCAACGGTCGGCGTCAGCAAGGCACCTTCCACATAGACGTAGATCTTGATGACCATGCGGACATGATCCAAACTTGCGGATGCAGGCGGTGCCGGTTTGCCGGCTTCGGGTTTCTCCGGGAAAACTTCCGTATAGTCAAACTGAACCATCTCGATGCCGTCTTTTGAATTGATGTACTCGAGCAGCGCATAGAAATTCTTGTATTCACCGCTGGCGGAAACATCGACGGTATAGACGTAAGCCTTCGTCCCGGCGGAACCGTTGATATCCGCGGGAATCGTATACGCGCTGCTCGGGTCGGTCAGCGCGGTCGCGCTGAGGATTTGAGGCGTGAACGGAAAGACGTCTTCCTCCGTCAGTTGAGACATCGACAGCGTATCCGGTGAAAACCCGCAGTCCACAAGGATGCCGGTGATCTTTTCGTCAATGGTTTCAGGTGCCATCGGCAGATAGTACCGCAGTTTCGCCTGCTCAAAGAGAACCTTTGCCGCGTTGTACCTGTCGTTGTTCGGTTCGATCTGGGCGATCAGGCTGCGCGTCGTCGCCTCCTGCTCCCGAAGGCTGTCGACCTCGGCTTGAAGCGTTTGAAGGTTGCGCGATCCGGGGATCACCAGAAAATAGACCAACGCCGCAGCGATGATGATGACGATCAAGGCGTAGATCATGACCCGTTCTCTGAGAGAACGCGCCGCTAACCCGCGCTTTTTCTTCTCGGCATTTAATTGATTTGTTTTCGCCGCCATTTCCGATCTCTCCTTTATTGCGTGATCGCACTTCCGGTCGTCTCGCCCGGCGTTTCGCCTGGTGCGAACATGAGACACAATACGCGGAAATCGTAGTATCGTGTCGTAATATAGGTCTGCGTTGTGCTGCCGTCTTCGTTTTCGATGAGCTTGCCCTCCGTGACTTCATCCTTGCCTTCATAGCCCTGATAGGTGACGTCTTTAAATTGCTTGGACATGCGCAGCGTTGCGATAAAGATCGGTACACGGGTTGCCGTGGTGCATCGGCCGTCAAAGGTCAGTACGCCCGTATTCCAATCGTAACCGATGTTTGTGATTTTCACCGTGGTTCCGGCAAGGGTATACAGGTCTTTATAGGTATCACCGGTGAGCTTTGGATAAGTATCGAGGAACGGGATCGTGTCTTTGATCGCATTCGCCAACAGTTCCATCTCGGTTGCATCTGCCGAAGCGATATCCGCATCCCGGAGCTTCTGTTGGGTCGTTGCATCGTTGATGTACAGGAACGCGTCATCCCGCTGACTGCTCAGCTCAGCGATCTGCAGATAATAGTAGACGCCTACTGCCGCAAGCGCACAAACGACAACAAGCAGGCTCAAAATCACAGCGATTTTTGTGCCGATGTTTGTCCCTGTTTTCTTTCTGCTTCGATCTAATGCGGTGAGAAGATTGATATCTCGTTGCTTGATCGTCCTGGCCATAGTCTGCTCCGATCTGTTACTTTTTTAACAAATTCCCGATGTTCAGTAAGAACTTGCCGGGGTTGAAATATTCACCCTTCTGTGCCGCTTTGCCTTCCAGCCGCACGCTGTCCGGGAAGTTCAGCTCCCGAATATCGATGCCGAGATGTGTAAGATTCGCGGCGAGCTGTGCGATCTGGTTTGCGTAGAGTCCCGCGAAATATGCCGTAGTAATATTGAGGTTTGAACGCTGGCTCTTGCTGAACTGCTGCATGGAAGAGATGGCGTTGCCGATTTCCGAAAACCACTCAGCCGAATTTTCCTGCTGCACCATGCGGCTTTTGTTTACGATGCGGAAGTTTCCGTTTTCAAAAAGACTGACGGAAAGATTCCGACCGTCGATCTGCGTAAAGACATAGGTACCTTCTTTGAGCTGTGGCAGAAACTTCGCGAGTTTGATCTGCGTATTGACGCCGACGTTGACGCTTTTCAGGTCATAGCCTGCGCCGATCAGCACGGACTTATAGGTTTGCAGCATCTGTTTGTTGACGCTGACCGCAAGCACCGACACGCCGCCGGATTCCGCCCGCGGATTGAGTACGGTGAAATCGTACACATCGTCGGTCACCGCATCGCTGTACTGGTTGAACGACCGTTTGATAAATTCAAGGACCTTTATGTCGGATACCGCGGGTACGTCGATGATCTTCGTCTGGATATTGTTGCTGTCGATCACGAGCAGGGTCTGATTTCTGGCAAAACCGTATTTCGCGCCCATCTCGCTGAAAAACCGCGTCATGATATCTTCGTCGGTGATGATGCTGTTGATCATCCCGCCCGTGGGCAGGATCTCCTCGCCGAAGTCCTGTATCCGGACGGTTCTGCTGTCGGCATCGCCCACAACGACTTTAAAGTGTGTCGGCGAACAAAATATTGAATTGCTCATACATTTCCCCTTTTGTTCAGACCTACATGCCGCCGCCCATCTCCCCGACGGTGGAATACATCTGGTAGATCGGCAGCATGACCGAAACGATAACAAATCCAACGACAACAGCCATGACCACGATCAGCACGGGCTCGATCATTGTGACGAGCCGCTGCGAAGCCATCTCGGAATCGTAATCGAACTGGTCTGCGACCGCGTCGAGCATCTGCTCGAGTCGTCCGCTTTCCTCACCGATCAGAATCGTTGAAAGCAGCTTGTTTTCAAAGCCCTTGACTGAAGCCAGCGATTGGGAGAGCGTGCGCCCGTTGCCCAGTGCCGAAATGACTTCGTCGAACTGGCTTTCAATGTATTTATTGCCGATCGTACGCCGGCAGATGGTGAGCGCCTGAATCATCGGGATGCCGCTCACATAGAGCGAGGCGAGCGTCCGCGCGAATCGTGCGGTGTAAATCGTACTCAAGAGCTTGCCGATCTTCGGGATCTTCAGCTTGACCATGTCCAAAAAAAGTTTCGGTTTCGGTTGCCGGAACGTATACGTGATCACCGCCACGGCGATCACGACGACGACGGCGATCAGGAGGAAATTGTGTGTGAGGAAGGTGCTGAGTGCGAGCACGACGCGCGTCGGCAGCGGAAGCACCATGCCTTCGAACATATCGAAAAACGTCGGAAGCACGAAGGTGAAGATCACGACCATGACGAGAACGATGAGCACCACAAGGATGATCGGGTAAGTCGTCGCACTTTTGATCTTGCCGTCGAGCCGGTGTTGTTTGTCGTAGTGATTTGCCATCTTGAGCGCGGTGACGTCCATGCGTCCGTTGCTCTCCCCGGCGCGGGTCATGTTGATGAGCAGTTCCGGAAAGGCGCGCCCCTGGTGCGCCATTGATTCTGAAAGCGAAGAACCTCTTTGCAGTTCTTCGATGAGGGCGGTATATACCTTTTTTACATGGGGCTTGGCGTCGCGCTGCGCAATGATCTGCATCGAGCGGATCAGTGTAATGCCCGAGGAAAGCATGGCGGCGAGCTGCCGACAGAAATCGGCGATCTCCACCGTTTTGAGTTTTGCCTGCTTCGTAATGCTCTCCGAGACGGTGCTTTTCAGAAGGAAAAGACCTTCGCCGTTAAGGATTGAAGAGAGCTGAGTTTCACTTGCTGCCTCTGCCTTGCCGGATGATTTCGTGCCGTCAAGCGATATCGCGTTGTATTTGTAGATCGGCATACAAACCCCCAATTTTGCAAACTTGTGTACAGTATGCGTACATATTGTAGATTTTACTGTAAACGAAACGGAAAATCAACTTTCGCGTATGACGTTTCTGTTGCAGATATGTTAAAAATTGTTAATAATGTTGCCCTGTATACATCGGTGTACAGCGGGAAGGCAACCTCTTATAGGTGCATCAGCGCAAGATACCAGTCGATCAGTTCCTGCCCGGTGAGCAGCGCCGCGAAGATGCCGACGGCGAGGCACGGTCCGAAGGCGAAGTGATCTTTGCCGCCTTTCTTTTTTCGGATCAGCAGTGCAGCGCCGTAGATCCCGCCGAGGATCAGGGCGATGAAAAAGCCGACCAGTTCATGCTGCCAGCCTAAGAGGAAGCCGGCGCCCAGCATGAGCTTCACGTCTCCGAAGCCGAACGCGCCGGCGATGAAGAGGGAGATGAGAAATAATGGCACGCTGATCGCGAAGATGCCGATGACCCTGGAGAGCAGACTCACTTCTGGGAAGGCGAAGATCGCGAGGATGCCGCAGAGGACGATCGCGACGTTCAGCGAATCCGGGATCTCCATCGTGTCCGCGTCGATGAGCGTGATGCAGAGGAGGATGCAGAAGACCGCGAAGAGCAGACCGGCCTGCGGCAGCGTATAGAAGTGATAGAGCAGCACGCCGCTGACGCCGACGATGGCCTCGACGATGAGGTAGCGCGGCGAGATCTTTTCTTTGCAGTAGCGGCACTTGCCGCCGAGGAAGACCCAGCTGAAGATCGGGAATAAGTCCTTCGGGTAGAGCCGGTGCTCGCACGTCG
>JAISKP010000078.1 GCA_031260885.1 Eubacteriales Family XIII. Incertae Sedis bacterium | reverse complement strand
GGAACGATCGGTTTTTCTGCTTCCGGAATGATCGGACTTACAGGTCTCGGAACGACCGGACTTGCCGGTTCCGGAGCGGTCGGTTTTATCGGTTCCGGAGCGGTCGGTTTTACCGGTTCCGGAACGATCGGTTTTGCCTTTGCGAAAGGGGCATCTTCAACCTTTAACCGAAACTTCCCTGCAAGCGTCGCCAACGCATCTGCCTGCTCCGTCAGAATTTTGCTTGCCTCTGCACTGACCTCACTTGAATCCAGATTTCCGATTGCCAGACTGCTGACCTCGCCGATCTGCGCCGTAATGTTTCCAAGCGATGTGGTCTGCCCTTCCGCCGCCGTCTTCAGAGCCTCTGTCTTATTGTGAATTTCGTCGATCGCCTACGTAATCAGTTTGATGGACTCGGTCATTTCCACTGCATGCGCGGAGCCTTCCTTGATGGATTTACGGGAATGTTCCACAATGTCTCTCGTGCGCTTAGAGGATTCGCTCGATTTGGCGGCAAGCAGTCGCACTTCATCGGCAACAACCGCAAAACCTCTGCCGGCAATTCCCGCACGGGCAGCCTCCACCGATGCGTTGAGTGCCAGAATGTTTGTCTGGAAACTGATGTCCTCAAGGAATTTATTGACATTTGTAATCTCGTTTGAGTTTCTTTCAATCACATTCATCGCTGCGAGCATATTGTTCATCTGTGTTTCGCTCTCACGAATACGTTCTTTGACGTCAAGCAGCAGTTCCATAACCTCAGCGGCACTGTCGTTGATATTTGTGGCATTTTCGGAAATATGACCGGTTTCACCCGAGAGTCCGCTGATCGCTTCCGACTGGCTTCCTGAACTTCGTTGCACCGCAGCCGCCGTTTCGGATACCTGTTGCGCAGTCAAAAGCAGCTGTTCGGAGGATTCCCGAACGGCATGCATGATATTGTTCAGGAAGTGGACAATTTCATTCAGCGCATCTTTCATCACGATAAAATCGCCGCGGAAATCACCGTTGACCGACACATCCAGATTGCTGGCGGACAATGCGGAAAGCACCCGCGACAGTTCGCCAATATAATTGTTCACATCTCGCACGGTAACATGCAGCGCATATGACAGCGCTTCGATTTCGTCACCCGTCTTCGTGACATTCGAAGCGGAGTGAAGATCCCCCTGCGCAAGCGCCACGATGCGATTCGTTGCCGCACCAAGCGGACGGGAGATGCGACGTGCCAGAAAGTTCGTATAGATCCCCGCGAACAGCAACAGAATCAGCGCAACGATGGTTCCGATGACGACTGCCTGCACAGCGGATGCCATATATTCGGCTTTGGTTGTTTCAATGACGATCGTCCACAGTGTACCGCGCACGGGGGAGTAGCTGAAATAGGTGCCGTCGAAGAATGAAAAGTTTGAAATACCGACACTGACCATTCCGGACTGTCCCAATCGCATTTGCTCTTGCATTTCAGCGATTTCATTGCTGTTGCCGAGCGTATCGGTAATCTTCTTCTGATCCGAGATCAGCAACCGGTCATGATGTGCCATATATACGCCTTGTTCGTTGATGATGAAGGCCTTCGCATTTACGCCGACATTGAGATTTGAAATCACATCATCCAGAATGCTGTAGTCGTAGGATCCGACTAGGTAGCCGTTGATCTTTCCGTCTGCTCCGGCGATGGGTGCACCGACATGAATTTCCAGTTTATTTTCACCCATGCAGGTATCGCCGATCACGAGATTGTTCGTCGACTCCATGAGTCCGAAGATGTCATTGTTTCTGATGGATTGCGGCGAACCGTTGCTGCCGGTGCTGAGCCTTCCATTTTTATCATACAACCCCAGCCAAACGAATTCGATGCCGGAAATCGCTCTGTCGATCACAACCTGCTTATCCGCAAGCGCCCCGTTTGCATTTGAAAATGCAGAATCGTCCCGGATTAAAAAAATCCGGTCTGCCATCAGATGAAGGTCCGCCTCAACATTTTGTGACGCGGTCTTTGCCATAGGCGAAAGCGTCTCTCGCAGGATATTATCCGCGAGTGTATTCATGAAATAGGCCATTACCAAAAGGAGAATTGCCGTCAACACCGCAATGGCGAGCGTCATTCCGGTCAGAATGCGGCTTCGGATTCCTCGGCGCGGCCACTTTCGTGTGTTTTCCGGTGACGCAGAGACAAATGGATCGTTGCTGGACATTATTGTCCCCCCTTTCGTTTTTCGACGCTAAAATTATATCATAATTCGGTCAAGAAAAACTATACAGGGCAAGTACATAACTCATTTCACCGAAACCCGCAACGGAACCCTTGCAAACGGGTGAAATTACGGATACATGCCTGAAATCTTCCCGCGCATGAATATTGCTCAGATGGACTTCCACAACGGGCGTCTTTACGGAAGAAATCGCGTCCCGGATCGCAATGCTGTAATGTGTATAGGCACCGGCATTCAAAATCACGCCGTCGGCATCCGCAGCGCTTTGGATGGCGGTAACAAGTTCACCTTCGATGTTGCTCTGAAAAAATTCAAGCTGCATATCGAGCGCGTGCGCACGCGCAGTGAGCATCGCATTGATGTTCTCCAGCGTCAATGTTCCGTACTGCTCCGGTTCGCGTACCCCAAGCATATTCAGATTCGGTCCGTTGATGATGACAATCTTCTTCATGACGCGCCTCCTGATAAGGTGTTATAACATCCGATCACTTCCAGATACTCCGTGACGCCCGCCGCATGCTGCAGCGTATCGATCACGAGCGGATCAAGGATGTTTCCGGCAATTTCCGCAAAGAACCGAAAGTTTTCCGCCGAGGATGGTCTTGATTCGATGCGTGTCAGATTCAGTCCGGATGCCATGAACGGCATCAGCGCTTCACAGAGTGAACCGGAACGGTGCGAAAGCGCAAAGGTAATTGAGATGAGATCACTCTTCTCTGTATATTCCGGTTCGCGCCCAATTACAACGAACGATGTTCTATTGTTCGCAGAATCCATGATGTCGGGCACCAGAACATTCAGCCCATTCAGCTCCGCAGCAAACCTTGAACCGATCGCGGCGATCTTGAGATCGCTTTCGCCGCTGACTTTCTTTGCAGCGACTGCAGTGTTGCTGGTCGCGATAAAATCCCATGGCTTATCCATGAGAAAACGATGACATTGTTTGAAGCCTTCCGGATGTGAGTAGACTTCACGAATGTCCTTCAGCTTTGCACCGGGCACCGCAAGCAGGCACTGTTTGATGTCAACCCAGGTCCGACCGACGATATAACATCCGTATTTTCGGAGGAGGTCATAGGTCTCACCGATCGCACCCGACTGTGAATTTTCGATCGGCACAACACCGTAATCCGCGTCCTTTTTCTTTACGGCAGAAAACACATCTTCAAAAAACTCGACGGAGACCAGCGCCGCGCCTGGAAACAGTTTAGAGGTCGCGGCCTCGCCCCATGCGCCCGGAACGCCGGAATAAACGCACCGAACATCCGTCGTCTTCGGCGTCGCCGCTGCCGGAAGCAGCGGTTCATCATTGGCAAAAAGTAGATTGCGCTGATACTGACGCGAAAGCGCCATCATCGATCGCATCAGAAGGCTGACTTCGCCCTTCAGATCGTCAGAAACGAGCGTTGCCGCCTGATCAACGACCGCCTGCTCGCGACCGCTGTCGAGGATAGACATGTTGTGCTCCCGCTTATAGTCTCCGGTTTTTTTTGCGATATCCATGCGTTTCTTGAAAAGACCGACGATCTCGGTGTCGATCTCATCTATCTGTATGCGAAGATCCTTCAGTTCTTTATCCACTTTTCTTCTCCTTTTTCTTATATGAATTTATATGAATTTTATGCGGATTGCAATGTTTCTCGCAGTGCCGAGAGCTTATGCATCAATTTATCGAAGAGTGCCGGCGTAATGGACTGCTGACCATCACAGAGTGCACGTTCCGGCTGATTGTGAACCTCGATGATCAGTCCGTCTGCGCCTGCGGCAACCGAAGCCAGCGCCATCGGAAAAACAAGATCCCAATAACCGGTTCCATGAGACGGATCAACGACGACAGGCAGATGCGATTTTTTTCTCAGGACCGGTACCGCCGAGAGATCAAGCGTATTCCTGGTTGCTGTTTCAAACGTCCGAATCCCGCGCTCGCACAGAATGACGCTGCTCTTCCCTTCAACCAAGATGTAATCTGCGGCCATTAAAAGCTCTTCAATCGTCGAGGATGGACCTCTCTTCAGGAGAACAGGCTTCCCGAGCTTGCCCACTTCGCGCAGCAGCGAAAAGTTCTGCATATTGCGTGCGCCGATCTGAATGACATCCACATCACTCTCGAAGATGTCAAGGTAATCGGTTGACATGATTTCAGTCACGATCGGAAGCCCTGTCTTCTCTTTTGCGATCTTGAGCAGTTCCAGTCCATCGAGTCCGAGTCCCTGAAAAGCATACGGCGATGAGCGCGGCTTAAATGCGCCGCCGCGCAGCAGCGAAGCACCGGATCGTTTCACATCCTTGGCGATCGACAAAATTTGTTCTTCGCTCTCAATCGAACACGGTCCCGCAATGACCGCAAAATTTCCGCCGCCGATCCGGACACCGCCGGGGATCTCAACCACCGAGTCTTCCGGATGGAAATGCCTTCCTGAAAGTTTGTAGGGTTCAGATACCTTCATGACCCGATCCACAAAATCAAAGCGCTGCAGACCTTCTTCCGAGACGCCGGAGGTATCTCCCGCGAGACCGAGCATGTACTTGCTCTCACCCCGGATATCCTGAACAACGAGCCCGCGGCTCTCCATATTTTTCCGTAATTCTTCGATCTGCGCAGGGGCAGCACTTTCCTTCAAAATAATAATCATCGCTTAACCTTCTTTCTGTTTTGAATCTCTATTCAAACAATTCAACCGGGATTTGCCCTACATGAATTGATCTATTACGTATGCAAACAACTCATTTCTGTCCGTTGTGATCCCAAGAAACAGTTCATCCGCCAGAATTCCCTGAAAGATCAGCATCTCAAGTCCGTTGCATCTATCCATGTTTCTCCGGGCTGCTGCTGCAAGCAAGGCAGTTTCCGACGGGTTGTAAATAAGATCGCAGACAAAAGCATCCCGAGAAATCAAATTGACGAAATCAACACCTGCGAACTTTGCATTCACGCCATGCATCCCGAGCGGCGTCGCATTGATCAGCAAATCGGTATACCGCAGAATCTCAGAAGCATTTTCTCCACCGACGCTGCCGATGCCCTGCGCGATACCGGGATCGACTACCGACAAATCGCATTCAACCACCGCAATCTCCGGTTCCGGACAAGATGCGTCGTTTTCGGCACGCCGGAATACCGTCCGCGCCGACGCCGCGATTTCAGCACCCTTTTCAGGTGTACGACACAGGATGGAAATACGCTTCGCACCGTCTGCCGCCGCCTTGTGGACGATTCCGGATGCTGCGCCGCCGGCACCCAAAACAGTCACATTGCTGCCCGTATAAGACCGCCCATGCCGCCGGAGTGCCTGCTTCAGCCCTTCCATATCCGTATTGTAACCGATCAGCATACCGTCCTTATGGACGACGGTGTTCACCGCACCGCTGATCTTCGCATCACCCTTTACATCGTCCAGATAAGCCGCAATCCGAAACTTATGCGGAATCGTGACGTTGATTCCAGCCGCGTCTCCCGCTCTGAGCGCAGTTGTGGCTGCGGCGAGATTTTGCGCTTTTACCCGAACTGCCCTGTACGTATCCGCAATGCCGATTTTCTGAAATATCGCTTTGTGCAGCGCCGGCGAAAACGAATGTGCGATCGGGTCTCCGATCACGGCAAAGCGTCCCGCGATCCCTTCGAGACAGATGTTCGTCATCAGCAGTTCAAGCGTATTCATATAGTCGCCTTCATTCTTCAGAATCCGGTGCGCTGCGTTCCGGTACAACGCAATCCGACGATCATACAGTTCCCAAAGCTTTGCAGGTTCCGACAAGAGCGGGCGCTTATCCCCGAACTTCACATCACCGATGATTTGATCCGGATCCCGGTCGATCAATATGACAAGCCCTGTATCCCGCATGATCCTGACGTTTTCTTCCCGCTCCACGATGCCGCCGCCCAGCGAAACGATCAGACCTCTACCGTCTTTGGAGCGCTTTGTTTCCTTCAGAATCAGCTCCAGCGTCTTCGTTTCAAGATCCCGAAAATACGGCTCGCCGCTGATCCTGAAGATGTCTGCGATGGACATACCTTCGCTTTCCTCGATCAGACAATCGGAATCAATAAATTCGAAATCCAGCTCCCTTGCCGCTCTTTTTCCGTATGAGGTCTTACCGCATCCCGGCATGCCGATCAAAAGAATCGTTTTCATTATTACCGTCCTGCCTCGAAGATCAGATCCAAAAGCCCGAGTGCCATGCAACTCTCCACAACCGGTACCGCACGCGGCACAATGCACGGATCGTGACGACCTTTGATCGTCAACATCTTTTCTTCCATCAAATCCGGATCGACGGAAAGTTGTGATTTTGCAATCGAAGGCGTCGGCTTTATGGCGAGCCTTGCGATAATCGGCATTCCATTCGAGATCCCGCCTAAGATGCCTCCGCTTCTGTTCGTAGCAGAGACGATACAACCGTCATCGATCCTGAGGCGATCATTCGCAGCACTGCCGCGCATGTCGGAGATCGGAAATCCCTTGCCGAACTCCACCCCTTTTACGCCGGGTATCGAAAAAAACAGCGCGGCAAGTCGACTTTCGATTGAATCGAAAAAGGGTTCCCCAAGTCCGCCGGGGACGCCAAACGCAACCGTCTCCACAATGCCGCCGACAGAATCCCCATCGGCTTTCGCTGCTGCAATGATCTCTTTGAATTGCGCTTCGGTCTTGTCGGT
>JAISKP010000203.1 GCA_031260885.1 Eubacteriales Family XIII. Incertae Sedis bacterium | reverse complement strand
TCCACGGATTCGGAGAGCCGTCCTTCGATGCCGGACTGCATGACGAGGCGGTCGATGACGATCTCGATCGTGTGATTGAACGTCTTCTCGAGCTTGATCTCGTCGTCGTTCAGGTTTTGAATGACGCCGTCGACGCGGATGCGGGAAAAGCCTTCCTTTCGAATGGTCTCCAGCACCTTTTCGTGCGTGCCTTTCCGATTCCGGATGACGGGCGCAAGCAGCGTCACACGCGTGCCTTCCTCGAGTTCCATAAGATAATCCACGATCTGATCCACGGTCTGACTCGTGATCTCTCTGCCGCAGACAGGGCAGTGGGGTACGCCGATGCGCGCATACATGAGCCTGAGGTAATCGTGAATCTCCGTCACCGTACCGACGGTGGAACGAGGGTTGCGGTTCGTCGTCTTCTGGTCGATCGAGATGGCTGGAGACAGCCCTTCGATGTATTCGATGTCGGGCTTTTCCATCTGTCCTAAAAACTGCCGAGCATAGGAAGACAGGCTCTCCATGTAGCGCCGCTGCCCCTCCGCATAGATCGTATCGAAGGCAAGCGAGGACTTGCCCGATCCCGACAGACCGGTCAGCACCACGAATTTATCCCGCGGAATCCGTACGTCAATATTTTTCAGATTGTGCTCACGCGCACCCTTTATGATTAAATCCTTCGCCATCTATACTTTCATCTCCATGATCCGGTCGCGCAGGATCGCCGCACGTTCAAACTCGAGATGTGCAGCTGCTTCACGCATCTCCTTTTCGAGCTTCCGGATATAATCCTTCCGCTCCTTTTCCGTCATCTCCTTCGCTGTGCGCGCCTCATAATATTCATCGGTCGCCTCAGCGACCATCGTCGCATGCATCACCTCGTGTACGGCTTTCTCAATCGTTGTCGGTGTGATACCGTGTTCTTCATTGTATTTGATCTGGATCGCGCGGCGTCGTTCCGTTTCGGCGATGGCACGCGCCATCGAATCACTGATCCCATCCGCATACATGACGACGCGCCCATTCACATTTCGCGCGGCACGCCCGATTGTCTGCACGAGCGATGTCTCGTTTCTGAGAAATCCCTGCTTATCTGCGTCCAGAATGACCACGCGGCTCACCTCGGGAATATCGAGTCCCTCGCGTAGCAGGTTGATGCCGACGAGCACGTCGAAGACATCCATCCGAAAATCGCGGATGATCTCCATGCGCTCAAAGGTCAGAATGTCCGAATGCATGTAACGCACGCGAATGCCGGCGTTCCGAAGGTAATCGGTGAGACTCTCCGCCATCTTCTTCGTGAGCGTCGTTACGAGCATTTTTTCCTTCTTCACCGTGAGCTTATTGATTTCGCCGATGAGATCGTCGATCTGTCCTTTTGTGGGACGCACTTCGATCTCGGGATCCACAAGCCCGGTCGGGCGGATCACCTGCTCGGCGCTGACGCCGCCGCTCTGTTCTGTTTCAAACTGCGCGGGCGTGGCGGATACGAAGACCGTCTGTCCGACGAGCTCCAAAAATTCTTCGAATTTAAGCGGTCTGTTGTCCAATGCCGATGGTAGTCGAAACCCATAATCCACAAGCGCCGTCTTCCGTGACCGATCGCCGTTGTACATCGCGCGCAGCTGCGGCAACATGACGTGACTCTCGTCGATGATGATCAGAAAGTCATCCGGAAAATAGTCGATGAGCGTGTAAGGTCGGTGTCCGGGGTCGAGTCCCGTAATATGCCGACTGTAATTTTCAATGCCCTTACAGGTCCCGATCTCGCGGAGCATCTCGAGATCAAAACGCGTACGCTGTTCGAGTCGCTGGGCCTCCAACAGCTGCCCCCGGTCTTTGAACCATTTCAGGCGTTCATCAAGCTCTTCTTCGATCGTCACGACGGCATGGCTCATGTGCTCTTTCGAAGTCACATAATGCGATGCCGGAAATACGGCAATGTGATTTCGTTTCGCAATGATCTCACCTGTCAGCGGGTTCATTTCATAAATAGACTCGACCTCATCGCCGAAAAGCTCGATGCGGATCGCGTTGTCCTCCCCCGCGGGGAAGACGTCGATGATGTCGCCGCGGACGCGGAAATTGCCCCGTTCAAAAGACATGTCGTTGCGTGTGTACTGAATGTCCACGAGCTTCATTAAGATGTCGCGGCGGTTTCGTTCCTGTCCCGGGCGGATCGAGAGCGTCTGCGACTCGTAATCGATCGGGCTGCCGAGTCCGTAGATGCAGCTGACGCTGGCGACCACGATGACGTCGCGCCGTTCCGTGACCGCCGCCGTGGCGGAGTGGCGCATCTTGTCGATCTCCTGATTGATATCTGAGTCCTTTTCGATATAGGTGTCGGTCGAGGGCACATAGGCCTCCGGCTGATAATAATCGTAATAGCTGACGAAATACTCCACGGCGTTCTCCGGGAAAAATTCCTTGAACTCCCCGGCGAGCTGCGCCGCCAAAGTTTTATTGTGCGAGATCACGAGCGTGGGGCGCTGTACCTGCTCGATCACATTCGCCATCGTAAACGTCTTGCCGCTGCCCGTAGCGCCGAGCAGCGTCTGGAACCGCTTCCCGTCCCGAAGCCCGCGCGAAAGCCGATCAACCGCCAGCGGCTGGTCGCCTTTCATCTTATAGTCGGATACAATCTTGAATTCACTCATGAAAAATATTATAACACTTTACGTGAAAATGCACAAGAACAAATGTTCTTACACGCTTTGCGCAGCGATATGCAGGTTGCAGTACGGAGTAGGCGGAAAAAGGGGACGCCCACTGCCTCTGTGTCCGCCGGATCCGGCTGCCGCAGTTTAGACAGATCCTGTATTACATTTTCTGTGTGCAATACGGAAAGTTTCGATCGTTCGAGACAATCTTGCCCCGAGGCGGTAAAAACTCGAACGAACGTCAGTTTCCGTAGTGAAAGAGGTACTTTCCTGCGGAAAGTTTCGATTGTTCGAGAAGATCCTTGTCGACGGCGGTAAAAACTCGAACGAACGTCAGTTTCCGTAATGAAAGAGGTACTTTCCTACGGAAAGTTTCATTTCAAACGCCGCCTACCCCTGAACGATAACCTGCACATCGATATGCTTTGTATTAGGATGCCCGTGATTCCAGCCAAGCCAGAATGTCTTCATAGACCTCGTATTTATTCGCCTCGTTCAGCATCTCGTGGCGACCACCCGGGTATAGTTTCATCGTCAGGTCGCTGACGCCGACATCCTTCAGCCGTTCGTAAACCTGCGTGACGCCCTTGCCGTAAGCGCCGACCGGATCTGCAGCCCCGGACATGAGGTAGACGGGCAGGGCGGTCGAAACCTTCGCGAACCAGTTTTTCCTGTTAATTTCACGGAGCAGAGTGAACAGATCGTGGTAACCCGATGCGGTGAAGCAAAAGCCGCAGAGGTCGTCTTCCTTGTACCGGATGCAGATATCGTCTACGGAGGAGAGCCATGCACAGAGGTTGACAGGGTCCTTGATCTTCTTTGTATAACTGCCGAAAGCCATCATGGAAAGAAATTTTCCGACAGATTTCGGTCCTTTGATCTTCTTCTGCAGAGATGAAAGCAGGATTCCAAGGCCAAGCGCCGGATTGCTGCCCGCCGTACCCGAGAGAATACAGCCCGTCAGCGTATCTCCGTATAAGGTAATGTACTTGCGGGAGAGAAATGACCCCATGCTGTGACCGAAGAGGAACACCGGAAGACTGGGATAATCCGCCGTCACCTCATCCATGAGTGCCTTCATATCCGATACCACGTAGTCCAGACCGTTTTTTTCGGCGAAATAGCCGAGCGTCTCCGCATGTGATCCGTGACCTGCGTGCTCGTTCATGCAGACGATAAAGCCGTGTGCCGCAAGAAACCGCGCAAATTCGTCATATCTTGCGCTGTGTTCAGCCATGCCGTGCGCAAGCTGGATCACTGCGCGCGGAGACCCTGAATCTTCTACCCAAAGCTGTGAAAAGATATCCTCACGCCCGCTGCTGGCGGCTCTCATCCATTGTTTATTTTTTATCATTGTTTGCTCCGATCTACCCTTTCGGGCACGCGTGCCGCTTTGCAGCAGCACAAATCTGGTTATGAAAGGATCTTGTTCAGTTTGAATTCTTCATAAAATATTTTACATATATGTCCGGTTTTCACGATTGTTCCGCTTCAGTACCGCGTTCTGCGAGATATTCGAGGAACTTGTCGAGCGGCAGCGCCTTGCTGAAATACCAACCTTGGAAATAGTCCGCACCGAGCTCGCTGATGATGTCGAGTTGTTCCTTCGTCTCGACGCCCTCCGCGATCACCTTGACGCCGAGTTTTTTGCAGAGGTCCAGGATCGCACGCACGACGGTCTTGCGGTCCTCCCCCTCGGTGACACCCTGCGTGAGGGAGATGTCGAGTTTCACGACATTTGCGAAGAAATCGAAAAGATACTGCAGGGAACTGTGCCCCATGCCGAAGTCGTCGATGGAAACAGACGCGCCGTTGTTCTTAATGACCTTTAGGGTATTGAGCAGCTGTTCCGTCTGTTCAATCGTCGCATTTTCCGTCAGCTCGAATTCTGCCAGAACCGGTGGGATGTCGAATTCCGTCAATGTATCTGCGATGAAATCCCCGAGGTCTGCGTCTTCTTTGAGTTGAGACGGGCTGAGATTGATGGACAAGCGAAGATCCGTGAAACCCTGATCATACCAGACTTTCATGCCCTTCAGCGAATCGCGGATGACCCATCTGCCGAGCGCCGTCCCGAGTCCCGCTTCATCCGCCAGACCGAGGATGACCGGCGGCGAGATGAATCCAAATACGGGATGCGTCCATCGGATCAACGATTCCGCGCCGATGACCTTTCCTTCCTTTGTACTCTTTGGCTGAAACTCCATGTGAAGATCACCGGTTTCAGCCTCGATCTCTTTTTGGATCTCACGACCGATGTAACGTGCGACGCTGCCGACATCATCTGCCCGGTTCATCATGCGCGGGAGCTGCGTGCTCTGAAGGTACGAGATTTCTTTTGTGAGATCCTTGTAGTCATCTTTGTACTTTTCCTCGGCGTTGACCCGTGACATGCTGACAAAGGGCATATAGATGAGAAATGCGGTGAGAAAACAGACGAACTGGAGGATGATTGCCGAAACCGCGCCTGTCGCCAGATAGCCGGAAACGAAGATCGGCGTCGTCCAAGGGATGTCTTCGCTCGGAAGCGGTACCATCCCGGTCTCCATCGCAATAAAGGAGATCGTAGACGCGACCAGCGGTGCAAGCAGAAACGGAATGAAATAGTAGGGATTCAGGACGATGGGGAGCCCGAAGATGAGCGGCTCGTTGATGTTGAACAGGCTCGGGAAGATTGCGCCCTTGGCGAGCTTTTTGTCCGAATTTTTTTCGCCGAACAGCAACAGGACGGCACAGAGGGCGAGTGTTGATCCGGCACCGCCGAAATACACGAAGACGTCGAAAAACTCTTTGGAATACTGTGAGATCTCCAAGCCCTGCGCAACGGCGCTCTGCTGTGCATTTCCGAGCGCTTCCATGAAGACGTTGCCGCCGTGGATGCCAAAGAACCAGAGAATGTTTGTCGCGAATGCAATCAGAATGACTGAACCGACGTTTTCGCTGAGGAAGAGATCTCGGAATGCCAATGTGAAACCATGCGATAGGTTTTCGCTGAGCCCCGTGTTGTGGATGAGCATGTTGACGAGCGCGAAAAAGAGCACGACCAAAAAAATCGGCGGAATGATGTGAAACGACCCACGCAATGCCGAATTCCCCTTATAGTTATAGGAACGTTCAGGAATCAGCGCATCGTATTTTGCGTAGAGGAACGTGAGCAGTTTAACGGAGATGATGCTGATGAGCATTGCAGAGAACATGGATGATGCGCCGGCATCCTTTGCCGAAATGGCAGCGTCTGCGATCTCGTTCGGTTTGAAATAGGCGATGTAGCTGACAAATGCGGTGAGCACGGGGTAAACCTGCCGGATCACGCCGGACTTCACGAGGCGTTCGCGGCTTGAGATCGAAAAGCTGATGCAAATCACTGCCGAGAGCGAAATCACCTGCATGACCGCATTGTGGATGATGAGCGGCAAGGTCTTCCAACCGTCGCCAAAGACACTGAGCATCGTATTCTGGAACGCGGGGATGGGGATGTTGAGAATGGCGACGATGATGGAGCCGACGATGAGGAGCGGCACCATATACATGAAGCCTTCCCGGATGCCCATGATGAGGGGCGCGTCCGAGAGCGTCGCCAGAGAGTTCGGCAGGTGCGGAAGCACTCGATTTTTTTTAGAGGCGTCCTTTGAGTTAGATTCAACCTTAGCATTCATGCCAATTTCCCCCTTAAACGCAAAGCCCTGAATGATTGTGAATTTCTTATCTTTTGTAATATATGATATAATGTCAACCAAATAACGGCAAGCATATAAATTTGCATGTACGCAATTGAGGGGAGTGGAAAGTCATGAAATTGCTGATTATCGGCGCAGGCGGCGTCGGAACATCGGTTTCTCAGATCATAAAAAGAGCGGGAGACGGAGGCATCTGGGCCGAAAAAATCGTACTCGCTGACTACAATCTTGCGCGCGCCGAGGCGGTCGTGTCGTTGCTTGACAGCGGCAGTGCCGACGCGCTTGGCAAACGGTTCATTGCGGAGAAAATCGATGCACGGGATCCCGAAAGCATCAAGACCGTCATCGCGAAGCATGAGATCAGTTTCGTTATGAACGCGGTCGAACCGGCCTTTAACGAGATCATTTTCGACACCTGTTATGCGGCGGGCGTCGGTTATCTGGACTGTGCGATGACACTCTCCGTAAGGGATGCACAGGATCCATACAACAAGACAAATATCAAGCTCGGTGACTACCAATTTGCCCGTCATGAGCTGTGGGCGCAAAAAGGCATCACGGCGCTGGTCGGTTCGGGTGTTGAGCCCGGTATGGCGGACGTGTTTGTGCGTTACGCCGCAGACCACCTTTTCGATGCGATCGATGAGGTGAACATCCGTGACGGCGACAACTACGAAGGCGGAGGGGACTTCGGATTCTCCGTATGGACGACGATCGAAGAATGTCTCAATCCGCCGGTCATATGGGAAAAGGATCGCGGTTGGTTTACGACAGAGCGATTCTCCGAGCCGGAGATCTTCTCCTTTCCCGGCGGAATCGGAGACGTAGAGGTCGTGAACGTCGAGCATGAAGAAGTGCTTCTCGTCCCGCGTGTGATCGACTGCAATCGTGTGACGTTTAAATACGGTGTACCCGCTTCATTTCGACAGCTTCTGCTCAATCTCGAATCGGTCGGCATGGCTGAAGCCGGGAAGAAGATCAAGGTCGGAGACACCGAGATTTCCCCGAGAGATTTTCTCGTCAAGGTCGTGCCGAGTCCGACGGAGACTTCGGAACACATGACGGGGCGCGGCAGTGCCGGCGCATGGATCACAGGAATAAAGGATGGTAAACGTCGTTCGGTCTATCTGTATCAGGTTGCGGACAATCAAACTTGCATTCAAAAATACGGTACGAACTCGGTCGTTGCGCAGACTGCCGTCGGTCCCGTCATCATGCTTGAACTGATCGAGAAGGGCATCTGGAATTGCAAGGGCGTATACGGTCCTGAATCTTTCCCGCCCGATCCGTTTGTTGAGAGACTTGCAAAATATGAATTTCCGGCGGGTCTGCGCGAGATGGACAGCGAATATGCTGAAGCGCAGCGCGAAAAGGCATTGCTGCAACCGCTGAATCAGAAATGAACAGAACGAATCTCAGAGTAATCGTGGGCGGAGCAAGTTCCGCACACATCGAAGAACAGAAGAAATTCGTAAGCGCTTTCGTTACGAACAGCAGGCTTATGGGTGTGCTCGTCATATACATTCACTGGAAAATCGATGCGGAGAGTTTTCATCAGTTCTTCTATATCGAGATCACGGAGACCGGCATCGAATCTTACAGAAGTCTGCTCGGGGATGATGCGCTACACATGATGGAAATCGAACAAACGATGCTTGGCGGGCTCGGTTCCGTAAAGGTGGATATCTCGGAGCGCGAAGCCGTTCTGCTCATTCAAGAATATGCGGCGCTGAACCGGAAATACGGAGAGGAACTGCCCGGCGGACTGGATGAATATGCGTTTATCCTGAACCGGAAAATGGATGTTTCGGAGAATGAGGTTCACGCGCTCTTTGCAAAGACCTGTATTCGTCTTGAAAATGAGAATCAGCTGATCAACTATTTTCTCATGCGCTATTTTTCCGGAGACGGTGCAGCGGTAGAATATCTTTCGGATGGTCGTATCGACAGAGAAATATCCGTTTCGAAATACCAGGACACGCTTTGTTTGAATACCATCGAAGTGCGCAAAAATTTATATGATGAGGTAACGTATCTCTGTGAGTCGCTCGTCGAATCCGATACGGAACATCGGCTCATCATCTCCGAACTTGCGCTTGGCGGTGGATTCGTGACGGCTTTTGACATCATTTCAAGTTTTTCGATCTCACCGGCGGAAACGGCGATGAAATTGGAACGACCGGAATTCATCACGGTCTACGATATTTTGGCAGATACAGACAGAGTTCTTGATTTTCTTGATGATAAATATCAAAACGCATTGAAACGGGATACGGATGAAGGTCGGCTGTATCTGCGGTTCAATGAAAATAACGATCATCTGAAGCAGCTCGTCTATCGACTGAACGACGACATAAAAGGAATGCTCTATGTCACGGACGAAGGTCAGCTGATTCTGGCCGCATATTCTCTGACGCAGATTCAGAGACTGGAGCGGTCCGCACAGACATGGCCGTTTGCCCGGGAGATTATGATCATCGCAAAGTACGAATTCAAGGAAGACGTATTTTATGATTTTATAAAAAGTGATGGCGGCGATTTTGTGCGCTATGTTGAGGAAATCTGTGAATTCGGTCCGGAGGACGAGGATTAGAGGCGTTATCATGAAGATTGTAGTCAACAGAAAGGGAATGAAATGAAGTACAGAAAAAACGGGAAGACGGGACAGGATGTATCCCTGCTTGGGTTCGGCGCAATGCGCCTGCCGACGATCAAAGGACAGCACGGGGCGATCGATGAGGAGAAGACGATTCACATGATCCGCCATGCAATAGATAATGGGCTTACTTACGTCGATACGGCTTATGTATATCACAATGGCAACAGCGAAGTCGTCGTCGGCAAGGCGCTGAAAGACGGCTACCGCGAGAAGGTCACCGTCGCGGACAAACTGCCGTTCTGGATTGCAGGCAGCAAGGAGGAGCTGGACGGTATTTTGGCGGAATCCCTGCGGCGCCTGGATATTGATATCATCGACAATCTGCTTGTCCACGATATCAACGAGGGATCGTACGAGAATTTTAAGAAGTTTGAAGTGCTGCCCTTTGTGATAAAAGCAAAAGCGGACGGCAAGGCGCGCAACATCGGATTCTCCTATCACGGGAAAACGCCGGAATTTTTCAAAGAGCTCGTTGATCTCTACGATTGGGATTTTGTTCAGATCCAGCTCAACTACATGGATCAGAACATGCAGGCAGGCGTCGAAGGTCTGAAATACCTCGCTTCAAAAGGAATTCCCGCAGTCATCATGGAACCGCTCAAGGGCGGAAAACTGACGGATATCCTCCCGGATTCGATCACGGATCTGTGGGAGACCGCCCCCGTGAAGCGTACGCCGGCGGATTGGGCATTTCGTTGGGTGGCGAACTTTCCCGAGGTGACCACGATTCTGAGCGGCATGAGCACGATCGAACAGGTTGAAGAGAATCTCTCAATTTTGTCGGAAGCCGAAGCCGGTGCGCTCACAGCTGCGGAGCTCTCTGTCATTGATGCAGTCGCAGCCGAATACAATCGGCTGATTCCGTATGGGTGTACCGAGTGCCGGTATTGCCTGCCGTGTCCGATCGGACTTCAGATTCCGAAGATCGTCGGGATGCGCAATGAGGCTGAGATCTTCAAGAGTCTGAAAAAGACCGCGTTTGAGGTCAACGCATTTCTCGATGTGAAGCCGTCGGCCTGCATTGCCTGCAAGAAGTGTGAGGAACTCTGTCCCCAGCATCTGCACATTTCGGATATTATGGCGGAGTGCGCGGAGATGTTCGAGGTGCGGTAAAAGGCGCAGTTTTTTACATCATTCCGGGCGGCATCTTTTCTTTTGACGTAGGATGATGGTTGTGATGACTGCGAGGAGCATCGCGTATGCGCCGATTATGATGTATATACCGCCGACCAGAAAACTGTCTTTCTCGGCCGGCATGCGACCGAGCGTGATGTCGCTCACGCCGTTCGGAAACGGTGAACTTGAAGCGGGTATGATGCTATCCGCATAGAATTCGATTGTCGCCGCCTCGTCTGAACCCCGGGACGGAATGTCTGTTAACAGTGTTCCTGGGGAGGGATTTTCTGTTAACAGCCTTTCCGTCTCCGGTAGGTCTTCAGGCGGCATATCCGTTGCGAATATCGCCTGCGGCATCGCGATGAATATGCTGAAAAAAATTGCGATTACAGATACTGCAATAATCGAGATAGGTCTTTTCGTTCCGGTCATTGTGTTCACTTTCTCTTATGCAAATTGCGTTTTCAAGCTGTGTATTCAGGTGTCTTGACACCCATATGTGTATATATACCCCAAATTGTTCCGTTTAAACATCGAACGTAAATTTAATTTCTGTTGCTACACTGCGCCGCCGCCGCCCCTGTCCAATATTTCGTTGGGGAACAATAATTTAAATTCAGTTTACATTCGTACGGTACGATGCTATTGTAACGAAAAAGGAGAATCGCATGAGCAAGATTATGATCGTAGATGACGACGTATTTATTCGCGAACTTGTATGCGCCTTGCTGCACGAGCATGGGTTTGAAGTCTGCGAAGCGGCAGATGGCAGAGATGCGCTCGGAAAAATGACCGGAGACGATCCGGATCTTGCCATCATCGATGTCATGATGCCAAATATGGACGGTTACGAACTGTGTCGTTATCTAAGACGTTATTACGAGAATCTGCCCGTCCTGATGCTGACCGCGAAAGGCGGACTCTCGGATAAAGTGAAAGGATTCGAACTCGGTGCCGACGACTATCTGACAAAGCCCTTCGAAGGCGGCGAACTGATCGCCCGCGTGAAGGCGCTGCTTCGCCGCTATAAAATAGAAGCGTCTCAGGTGATCCGAATCGGGAACGTCACCGTCGACCGAAGCAGCTACCGCATTACGGTGAACGGCATTCCCGAGGATATTCCGATGAAGGAGTTTGAACTGCTCTTTAAACTCGCAGGGTTTCCCGGTAAAACGTTTTCTCGCGATCAGTTGATTGAAGATGTATGGGGGCTTGATTTTGAAGGTAATGAGCGGACGCTCGACGTCCACATCGGGCGGTTGCGCGACCGTTTCCCGCCTGAGCAGGTGAAGTTTAAAATCACGACGATCCGGGGACTGGGCTACAGACTGGAGGCTGCGGAAGGTGAACAGTGAATTGAAAAAACGCAGGATTTTGCCCTGGGTGTTGTCGGCTTTCGTCTTATTTTGTCTTGCCTTTGCTGCCGGACATGAATTGTCCCGTTTGCTTTTTAAATTCACGGGGCGCCCGTCCGAATTGCCGGCTCACGTCATTTCCGGATTGATTGGAATCGCTTTATTTTTCAGCTGTTCATTTATATTCAAGCACATTTCAGAGTGGTATGAAAGAACGCATCCGCGCGAGGAAAAGCGCCGCCAGCGGTTCGGACATCATGAAATTCTGCTGGAGACGCTGGATGCGATCGAGCGTATTGCACAGGGGGACTTTACCGTCTTGGTTCCGATTGCCAGGCATGATCCGTACAGCGAACTCGCCGAAAGCGTAAATAAGATGGCAAAGGAACTCGGCACGATGGAAGCCGCACGTCAGGAATTCATTTCGAATGTCTCTCATGAGATTCAGTCGCCGTTGACATCCATCGGCGGCTTTGCGGCACTTCTGAGAAACGATACCCTGCCGAAAGATCAGCGGGAACATTATTTGAATATTATTGAGGCGGAGAGCAAGCGGCTGTCCGCGCTGAGTGACAATCTGCTGAAGCTGTCCGCGCTGGAATCGGGCAGTACGCCGATGGTTCTGAAGGCGTATCGACTGGACAAGCAGCTTGAAAGTACCGCGCTCATGCTGGAACCGCAGTGGAACGGAAAGGATCTTCAGTTTGAAGCCGCGCTGACGCGCGTGACAATCACGGGCGACGAAGGACTGCTGTCCCAGGTGTGGATCAATCTGCTGCACAATGCGATCAAATTTACATCGTCCGGCGGCAGCATCCGCATCGAACTGTCTGAGACAGCCGAGGAGACAGTCCTGGACGGTTCCAAGTGTCCTGCGCCGGATGAAAAAGAAATCATCTGCAGGATTTCGGATACCGGTTCCGGCATCGCACCGGAGGACTTAATCCACATCTTTGAACGGTTTTATAAAGCGGACAAATCCCGGGATCGCTCCCTCGGCGGTAACGGACTTGGACTGTCCCTTGTGAAAAAAATCGTGGAACTGCACGACGGGACGATCGATGTACAGAGCGCACTGGGGGTGGGAACCACATTTACCGTTCGGCTGCCTGCCGTCCCTTTCCGTCCAACCTCATAAAGTAGAGAGGCTTGATAGGAACGGTTTACATTCCATTTAAATTGCATTTAACCTCTGTTTAATTTGCGGCGATAAGATGATCGCATGAAGGAGGTATTCAAAATGAATGCAATGATTGAAGTAAAAGAACTCACCAAACAGTACAACAAGGCGAAGGTGCCCGCGGTGGATCACATCGATTTTTCCGTAGAGAAGGGTGAATTTTTCGCATTCCTCGGTCCCAACGGGGCGGGGAAGACGACCACAATCTCCATCCTGACCACCACGCTTTCGAAAACCTCCGGCAGCGTGCTGATCGCCGGATACGATGCGGAAAAGGAAGCGCGGCGCGTTCGTGAGAAGGTGGGCATCATCTTTCAGGAACCCAGTCTCGATCCGCAGCTTTCAGCGGAGGAAAACATCCGATTTCATGCATGTCTGTACGGTATGGTCTCATACCGACCGACCTTCCGCATGATGCCCGCCGCGTACAGAAACCGCGTCCTGGAGTTGGCGGAAATCGTCGGCATACAGGACGCGCTGTTCAAGCCAATCAAAAAGTTGTCGGGCGGTATGCGGCGCAAACTGGAGATCATCCGGAGCCTCATCCACACGCCGGATGTCCTGTTTCTCGATGAACCATCGTCGGGGCTCGATGCCGTAAGCCGCAGAAGCCTGTGGGAGTACATCGACGCGTCGCGCCGCGCAAACGGAACGACGGTATTTCTGACTACGCACTACATTGATGAAGCGGAGCTCGTGGACAAGGTCTGCATCATCAACAAGGGAAAGATCGGCATCGCAGGGCCTCCGGAAGAGATGAAAGAAAATCTGCTCAAGCGGGAGCTTGTGCTCGATGCGGAGGATAGGGGAAAGCTGATCTCCGAACTTTCCCATATGGGACTGACGCCGCAGATCGGCAAGCACCTCATCGTACCGACGGGCAGCCGCTCTGCACAGGAAATCATCGCAGGGATCGGCAGCAAACTGACCGTGCTCAATGTAACGGAGCCGTCCCTAGAGGACGCATATGTGGAATATTTGATTCAGGAAGGAGGCGTAGCGGCATGAGCGAATTGATTTTACAGAGACGGGAGTCAAGGGTTTTCAGGGAATTGAACGCAGTCGTTACGATCGCAGCGCGGGATATTCTGCTGAGTTTCAAATCGCCGGGATCCCTGATTATGATGATGGCAATGCCGATCGTGATGATGGGCATGCTCGGCGGCAGTCTTGCCCAGAACATGGCAGGCGGGCTCGGATTCAACTTCGGGCAGTATATGCTGACGGGAATGCTCGTGAATATGTTGTTTATGGTAACGGTGATGGGAATGACTTCCCTCGTGGAAGACCACACCACAGACTTTACGCAGGAGATGATGATCTCTCCGGTATCCCGCTATTCGATCGTCATCGGAAAGATCTTGGGCTCTTCGTTTGGCGCGATCGTCAGCATGGCGGGCACATTGATCGTCGGGCTCATCATGGGAATTACGTTGAACTTCGGGCAGCTGCTGATGATTCTCGTGCTGTCTCCGCTCATGTGCCTGTCGGCCGGGGCGCTCGCGATGATCATCATCGGTTCGATCAAGAGCAGCAAGATGGCGAATATCGCCGTCATGATTATCGTCATGCCGCAGATGTTTCTCTCGGGCGCGATCATCCCGATCACGCAGTCGAGCGGGATCTTGCTCGTCCTGAATCGTATGATGCCGATGACTTATTGCCTCGACCTCGTGCGTGCCGTGGTATATGCGGGGACGCCGGAATATGACAGCGTCGTCCTGTTCAATCCGATCCTGAACTGCGCGGCGATCATCGCACTGACGGTCGGTTGCCTGATCATCGGGACATACTTCTTCGCGCGGTCGGAGCGCAAGAAATAGCAAAATGCAGACGACAACCGAATATGATTTCAAAAAGACGGCACTTCTGCCTCGGTGCGCACACGCTTCGCTTTTAAGGTTTGTGCGCAACGCTTTTTGAAATCATATTCGGTTGTCGCCCCCTAACGTAGAGCGTTTTGTGTGCAGGAGGAAGGGTTTGATGCGATTTGCTACGGTGGCGTGAACGATCACGACGAATGCGGCCTTGATCAGGTCGGGTGCGATGAATGGAACGACACAGAGCATGAGCGATTCCGCGAACGTCCTGCCGCTTACGATCTGAAACCAGATCGTTCCAAGCAGATAGCAGACTGCGATTGCGACGATGCAGGAGGCTGCGATGATGACTGCGGTTTTTAATTTGCCCGAACTGTGACTGCGGATATACTTCGCACCGAAGGCGACGACGAGCGCCATGAACGGCGTTGCGATCAGATAACCGCCGGTCGGACCGACAAGGTACGAAAAACCCGCCTGAAATCCCGCGAACACAGGAACGCCGACGGCACCGAGCAGGATGCGGATCAGCTGTGAGGTGAACGCCATCTTCGGCGTCAGAAGCGCACCGGATAGCAGTGTGATGAAGACGCCCAGCGTCAGCGGCACCGGCGAGATCGGAATCGGGATCGAAAGCGGTGAGATGATGCAGGTCGCAGCGGTGAACACCGCCGTCATCGTCAGTTCATAAGTGGAAATGCGCGGTCTCGCCGCAGTCGTGGTATCTGACATTGTATATACGTGACGCACAACGCGCCACAGATCTCCTTCCCGATCGTTCAACAGTTGTATCACCATTTGTAGTGGATTGTTTGAGTATATAAAATCACGGATATATTGTCAACCAAAAAATATAAATTGGTTGACAATAGGAGTGACAATGTACGTGACAAATTTCGATTTGTCGTGCAATAAAGACGGCTACCTGATAAAATGAAAGGAACTTTCGGAGTTATCAAATTCCCCGGAGTTCGGGGCACCATCAAAAACGTCTGAGAAAGGGCTGAGCCTATTTTAGAAAGGGCGACGGAATAATGAAAATTCATCACATCGGGTATCTGGTAAAACAAATATCCGAAGCAATAGCAACTCATGAAGCATTAGGTTATCATTGCATTACGGAACTTTGTTTTGACGAGTCTAGAAATGTTGATTTGGTATTCATGGAGAATGATTCTTATGTGATTGAATTAGTAATGCCAAAAGATGAAACATCAGTTGTTTGGAATATGCTGAAAAAACGGGGAAGTGGTCCCTATCATTTTTGCTATGAGGCAGAAGATCTTGAAACAGCAATTCGTAGTTTTTGCGAAAATGGGTTTGTGCAAGTAACGGAACCAAGTCCCACATGCCAAATATTACCATCTGTCCCGCAGGTGGTATTTTTGACGAGTCGAAAAACAGGCTTAATTGAACTGATAGAGAAAAAAGCGATTGAATAACACAGCTCAGAAAGGGAATCTAACATGAGCTACCAACTGGACTTTATCGAAACGATGGTGCGCGCGGGTGTACTGAAGTTTGGAAATTTTGTAACAAAGAGCGGGCGGCAGTCGCCGTATTTCATCAACACGGGGGAATTCAAGACCGGCGCGCAGATCGGCAAGCTCGGTGAATTCTACGCTGCGTGCATCGCGGACAAAATTGAAAAGGGAGAACTCGCGAAGGACATCGACGTCATCTTCGGTCCGGCCTATAAGGGCATTCCCCTCGCGGTCAGCACAGCAATCGCGCTCGCAAGGGATTATGGGATCAACGCCGGTTATTGCTTTAACAGAAAAGAGACGAAGGATCACGGCGAGGGCGGGAACCTCGTCGGCGCGAAGCTGAAGGACGGCGACAAGGTCATCGTCATCGACGATGTGATCACGGCGGGTACGGCGATCCGTGAAGCGATTCCGATCATTACAGGCACAGCAAATGTCGAGATTGCGGGGCTTGTGATCTCGGTCGACCGCATGGAACGCGGTCAGGGCGCGGTCAGCGCGGTCGAGGAAGTTCGCCGGGATCTGGGGATCAAGGTCTTTCCGATCGTAACGGTGCAGGACATCCTTTCGGAGCTCGACGGACGCGAGATCGACGGCGCGCTGATTCTGACGGCGGAATGCAAGGCAAGTCTCATACAATACATGGCGAAATATTGTTAAGCCTGATATAATTAAAAGATCGTCAGCTGCATGTGTATTACGATTTGCGAACATGAGGATAGTGATATCATTGGGCGAACGCTCAAACGGAGGAGAACATGAGACATACAATCGGCGTAGTAATGGAAAACAAGCCCGGCGTCCTTTCGCG
>JAISKP010000135.1 GCA_031260885.1 Eubacteriales Family XIII. Incertae Sedis bacterium | reverse complement strand
CTGCCTTCGGAAACGTCGTGTCCCGCTCAAAGAAATGATACGGTACATACCGCTCACGCAGCATCTTCCATATCGCGTAGTTGTCCGTCCCGTGCGGATGGCAATATATCTGCTTTACGATCAGCACGCAATCCGCCTGCCAATCTTCGTATAGTCTGTAGATATGTTCGGGCCGCCGCCGCCAGTTGTTATCCTTGATGGCATGATGGGGCCGTTCAAGATACCGATGGGCAAGCGCCATGAACCGGTCTTGCTGCCAAATCACTTCATTCAGAAAATACGAGGTGCCGTTGTCCAACTCGTCGATGACTACGTTGCCGCCGAGGGATTCGATCAGCCTTTCCAACTCCGCATCCCACGTTTCGCTGCCGATCAGCATGACACGAATGGCGTCTCCGCCCGGTTCGCGCCCTTCGGCTTCTTTCAGAAAGTCCGCAAGCAATTCGTTCGCTTCCGCCTTGTCCATCACCTGGCAGGTCAGCACGATCTCCATCGCCTCGGAACCCTTGATCTTCGGGAAATCCGCTTTCCGAAGTTCGTACAACCTGCGCAATAGATGCCGGTTCCGGTTGTAGACTTCAATTGCCCGGTCGATCGCCTCTTCTGTAATATCTTGACCCGTCCACTGCTCGATGTGTTTTTTGAAGACCTCCATCTCCGAGCGCAGCGCAACTTTCGATGTGCGCGCATCGGGGTAGTCGGGAACGAAAACGTAATGGTCGAAAAAATCAGGCGTGTTCTTGTTGTTGACAATGTTCTGGAAACAATGGAATGCCCACTGGCAGCCCTCGGCATGCACAAGCCCGTCCACATAATCGTATTCCCCTTTGATGAAGGATCGAAGGATGTCTTTCGTCGCGTAGCAATTGCCGTGCATCTGATGATCCGTCACATCGTCCGCTTCATGCCGCGCAAAGAGCCGAACCGGCAGGATCCCCGCCGCATACACGATCTCTTCCGGCATATACGTCTCGATGTAACCGAAAACTTTCCCGCCTGTGCGCGCTTTCCAGTCTCGCGCATAGCCATGTCGATCATCATATATTTTCTTGAATTGATTCATGAACTCATCCTCCACTCAGACCGACCCGGATATACGCACACCCTGCTCACAGCAGCAGCGCAGCGCCGATGGCGCCGGCCAACTGCGGGTCGTATTCGCTTGTCAGGGCTTTCATCTTTAATTGCCGCTCGATCCGGCTCGTGATACCGACATTTTTCGCAAGACCGCCCGTGAACGCGATGTCTGCTTCGGCTGTGATTTCGCCGACGTCAAGCGGCGCCAGTTTTCCGATCACCCCAAGGATCCGCCATGCGATCGCGAAAAGATGCGCCGCGATCACTTCGTTCTCACTACTCGGTTCCTCACGGAACCCCGTACGGAAAAGACCGATCGTCTCCGGGTTCGCAAAGGAATAGCAGGTCGTGCTGACCGGCTCCGGATCGATTGCGACATCCAGTGATTTCTCGCCCATCTCCGTGATCGGGACCTGTAGCAATTCTGCCATCTCTTCAATGTTCCGGCCGAAACCTGTCGCACATTTGTCGTTCATCATAAAGTCGCGAACCCGATCCCAGCCATGCAGACGAATCGCTTTCGTAGTCTGCCCGCCAAGATCAACGACCGTTCTGACCGTGGGCCCGAATAAAAAACGGGCGCCCTTCGCGGTGCATAGCACTTCGTCGAAAAACGCCGTCGCATTGGTTACATTTTGTTTGCCGAACCCTGTCGCACCGATCGCCCTGATGCGATCTGCCGCCAAGCCGCTTCCGGCCAACGCATTTTCGAGCGCTGACGCCGCGGCCTTTTTGAAATCCGCGCCGACGCGGACGCTCGCAGCGCTGCAGAGCTTCCCGTCCAGCAGGATGACCGCTTGTGCGCTCGTCGTTCCGATGTCCACACCGACAACATGCCCGTCGGCATTCGCCCACGCACTGTTTTCAGATCTCCACGTAAACTCAGGCCATTTCCAATATTCCGATTCCATGCCTCTTGTTCCTCTCTCCCAAAACACTTTTGGGTGGCAAACGGCTGTCTTACCGAACAATACGCGGATGCCTACAATTCTCATGAAACGTTATGTCATCACCACTTCAAGTAGTGATTTGCGCCGAACCCAAAAGGGCCGATTGCGTGCTCCGCCTTAAGACGGTGTCATAAGTGACACAATTGCCTCCTCTATATCGTAATGTTATTCCAAAGCGATATCCGAGAATATGAACAAATGCCGAATATTTTTTGTCAAATCTGTACAAGGTTTTGGAGATCTCTCACATGATCTCAATTCCCGTATTCTGCGATTTTTTATCGGTTCGCCAGCGATCCGGTATATTCGATCGCGTCAAGGATGGCTTGTGTGAGTTCCTGCGCGTAACAGAAACGCAGACAATTTCGATAATGCCCCTGCCGGTTGAACAGCGTGCCGGGTGCAAGCAGGATGTCTTTCTCGGCCGCCTCGAAAAACAGTTCATCCGCTATGATATGCTCCGGCATCTTCACCCACAGATACTGACCGCCTTGCGGGAGGAAGACCTCCGTACCCTTCGGGAAGGCGCTGAGGATCGCCTCGGACATCAGATCCCGGTTCTTTACATATATCCTGCATAGTCTTGCCAAATGGTTTTTCATCTTCCCGTC
>JAISKP010000081.1 GCA_031260885.1 Eubacteriales Family XIII. Incertae Sedis bacterium | reverse complement strand
CTCGATGATCTTGATCCCTCGGATATTTCAGGGCATCAGCGGCGCTATGATCTTCAGCACAAATACGGCCATCCTCGTAAATGCCTTTCCGAAGGAGCGACGCGGCAAAGTCCTGGGTTACAGCGTGATGATGGTGTATGCCGGTCTTTCAATGGGACCGGTGCTCGGCGGTGTGCTGACACATAACTTCAAATGGCCTTCGATCTTTATCGTTTCGATGATCTTTGGACTCATCGCCTTCATCGTTGCGGTGATCGGCTTGCCGAAGACGGATGACACAGCGCATTCCGTCACCGGAAAGGGGAAATACGATCTCCCCGGAATGCTTCTTTACAGCATTATGATTTTCTGCATCCTGTACGGTTTTTCCTCGATCGGCGCAGGCAGTTCGTTCGACTTCGCATTTACCGTCTTTGGTGCGCAGCTGATATTCAGGTTCAATTTGCTCTTGATCATCCTCGGCGTTGTGCTCGCGCTGATCTTCGGACGGCATGAACTGCGCGCCAGACTGCCGGTATTGCAACTTCGACTGTTTAAAAAGAATCCGAATTTCCTGTTTTCAAATCTGGCGTCCCTCTTGAACTACGGTGCGACCTATGCGGTCACCTATCTGCTGTCTATCTACCTGCAATTGATCGCCCTCTATGACGCGCAGATTACCGGCATCATCCTGATCATCCAGCCCTTGATTCAGACGGTGCTCTCACCGCTCGCGGGAAGACTTTCAGATAAATACTCTCCCTTCAAGCTGGCTTCTCTGGGGATGGCATTCTGCACCGCGGGGCTCGTGTCGTATCTCTTCATTACAGTCGACACGTCAATGGTTCATATCATAATCAATCTCGTCATCGTTGGCATCGGATTTGCGTTGTTCAGCTCTCCGAACACAAATGCGATCATGTCGAGCGTCAAACCGCAGGATTCAACGGTGGCTTCATCGTTGATCTCAACGATGAGAAATCTGGGGCATGTTACGAGTATGGCGATCCTCACGCTGATCATGAGCGCACACCTCGGTTCTGCTACGTTTCAGGATGCGACGCCGGAGCAACTTGTCGATACCATGCACACGGGTTTCATCGTTTTTACCATAATCTGTGCTGTCGGGATCTTCGTCTCACTTCAGCGCAAAAAGAAATAATAAATGATATAATATTCTCATGCATATACCTTTTATTGAAGAATTTTCTATTGAATCCTTGCTTGTCCTCGTGTATGTGATCGATATTTTGATCGCGGTCACGGTGGTTTTTCTCGAGCACAAGAATCCTTCTGCGACACTTGCCTGGATCATGATTTTGTTCCTGTTACCCGGTGTGGGGATCGTACTTTATTTTCTCCTTTCGCAGAACATCGCAAAGAAAAAGTTGTTCCGTCTGACGCAGCGCGAAAAAGAGATTGTCGAAGAACTCCTTTACAATCAGACAGAACTGGTCAAACGGGATCAGTTTCGGTATTTAAAGGCGGATACCGCGGCGTGGAAAGATCTGATTCTCCTGAATCAAAACTATTCAAAAGCCCTCCTGACACAGAACAACAGCATTACGATGCTCACAGACGGAAATCATATGTTTGAATCTTTGATCGCTGATATCGAGGCTGCAAAAACGTATATCAATCTGGAGTTTTTCATCGTGAAGAACGACGTCGCCGGACAGCGGCTTCTGAACGTTCTGACAAAAAAAGCCCGCGAAGGCGTTACGGTACGCTTCCTGATGGACGCGATGGGCAGCAGATTCATGACGCACAAAGTGATGGCACCTTTCAAAGAGGCCGGCGGACGCTACGCCTTTTTCTTTCCGCCGAGATTCCGTGGCATCAATCTGAAATTCAATTACCGAAACCACCGCAAAATCGTGATCATCGACGATAAAATCGGTTATCTGGGTGGGTACAACATCGCCCGGGAGTATCTCGACAAAAAAAGAAAGTTCGGACACTGGCGGGACACGCATCTTCGGGTTGAAGGCAACAGTATTCGCAATATAAGTGCGCGCTTCGTTCAGGATTGGCGCTTTGCTTCCCACGAACAGATTTCGATTGAAGCCGCTTATGCTGCCGAGGTTCCCGCACCCGGCGATACCGCAGTGCAGATCGTCAGTTCCGGTCCCGATTCCCTTCGGCAGGAAATCAAACACGCCTATCTCAGGATGATTACGGGCGCGCAAAAGAACATCTATATTCAGTCGCCGTACTTTGTGCCGGACAATACCATCTTTGACGCGTTGCAGAATGCCGCGCTTTCCGGCGTTGATGTACGCATCATGATCCCCTGCATGCCGGATCATATGTTCGTGTACTGGGCGACTTACTATTACTGCGGGCTTCTGCTCCGCTCCGGCGTCAAGGTATACATCTATGACAACGGTTTTCTTCATGCGAAGACGATCGCCGTCGACGGTGCCGTCTGTTCGGTCGGCTCGGCAAACTTCGACATCAGGAGTTACCGCCTCAATTTTGAAACAAACGCATTCATCTTTGATGAAGACGAGACCTACAAACTCGAAGCGATCTTCGAAGAAGATATGGCAGAAAGTCATGAACTCACAAGATCGCTTTACGCGCAGCGTTCCCTGTGGATCAAATTCAAAGAGGGCATCGCAAAGCTGCTTTCGGACTTATTATAACAATTGGATCAGACCTGGAGGTATCATGGCACAGCTGTACTATAAATATTCGACGATGAATGCCGGAAAGTCCCTTGAACTGATCAAGGTGGCTTACAATTATGAAGAGCGCGGCAAACGCGTACTCATCCTCGCACCGGGGATCGACAATCGCTATGGCACCGGAAAGGTCGTCTCGAAAGCGGGGCTTGAACGGGATGCGGTTTCGTTTGGAGAAGAGGACAACCTGTTGGCCCTGTTCCTTGCGGAAAAGGATGCCGCGGAGCGGGTTGGGGCGAAAATAGACTGCGTCCTGCTCGACGAGGGACAGTTCCTGAAAAAACACCACGTGCTCGAACTCACCGAAATTGTGGACAGTTTCGAAACGCCGGTCATGGTCTATGGACTGAAAAATGATTTCAGAAACGAGCTGTTTGAAGGTTCTCGGTACCTGCTGATCTATGCGGATAAGATCGACGAGATCAAGACGATCTGCTGGTGCGGTCGTAAGGCGACCATGGTTGCCCGCGTTGAAAACGGAAAGTTTATTCGAACGGGTGAACAGATCGTGGTCGGCGGCAATGAAATGTATGTTTCGCTCTGTCGGCAGCATTACAACGATGGTCGTCTCGGCGAGGAGAACACCAGACCGGTCGTCTCTGTGAAAAAGAGCGGGACGGTGTAGACCTTGAAGTTGATGAAAACCGTTCAACGGATGGAAGAAGCGGAATGCGCGGCGCGTTCGGACCCTGTGAAATCTGCACCGTATGCGGAGCAGCATGCGTTTAGATTTGAACGACCCGGCATCTTTGTTCATACTTGCTGCGGACCCTGCAGTACCGCCGTCGTCGAGCGGCTTGTAAGAACATACAATGTCACCTTGTATTTTTACAATCCAAATATCACGGATGAGGAAGAATACAAGCGGCGGCTTTTGAATCAACGGTTGTTCGTTGAGCGTTACAATCTGTCAAGCACTTCACCGGACAGACTGCGGCTGATTGTCGGTCCCTATGAGCCGCAGCTTTTTCTGAAACGGATCGAAGGACTTGAGTCTGTAGCGGAAGGCGGCGAACGATGCCTGAAATGTTTCGAACTGCGGCTTGAAAAGACCGCAGAAGCGGCGCTTCTGGGCGGATGGGATGCGTTTACGACAACGCTTTCGGTCAGTCCGCATAAAAACTGGGCACAGCTTACAAAGATCGGAACCGGACTGGCGATGCGCTTCGGGCTGACTTATCTCACGGAGGACTTCAAGAAACAGGACGGATTTCGGCGTTCGATCGAACTTGCGAAAATCTATGATCTTTACCGGCAGCATTACTGTGGGTGTTCATTTTCAAATTGCGATATCGCGCCGGACGGCAGTCAGGGCGGCGCAACATGAAATATGTCGATGTCGTCATCGATACGAAGAGCGACCATGTGGACGGTTTTTTTTCCTATATCAGTGCGGAAGATCGGGTCGCACCCGGCACAAAGGTGACGGTGCCTTTTTCAGGCAGTAAATCCCGAAGCGGCTATGTGTTTGCCGTTCATGACGAATGTCCGGAAGCGCTCCGGAAGATGAAACTGAAGGAGATTCTGTCAACAGACCCGGCACACGCCGTTTCTGAGGAAGCGGTTTCAACGGCTACGTGGATGCGCCGCCGCTACTTCTGCCGTTACATCGATGCGATCGGATGCTTTGCGCCGGTCGGCGCGCCGCCGAAACGCCCGAAGATCATTGCTCCGGACGATGTGGATTCGGAGACGGATGCTGCGTCCTGCGGCGTGAAAGACTCGAATTCGTTTCCGCCGATGACCGGAGAGCAGACCGCCGCATTTGAAGCGGTTCGCGAAAACATTCTTGCCGGCAAAGCGGGAATCTTTCTCGTACATGGCGTAACAGGAAGCGGGAAAACGGAACTCTACATGCGCATCGCAGAAAGCGTCATCGCTGCGGGCAGAAAAGTGATCGTCCTCGTTCCCGAGATCAGCCTTACACCACAGACAATCGCAAGGTTTACGGAACGGTTCGGCGCAGACAAGGTCGCGGTTCTCCACAGCAAACGTTCGAAGGGTGAACGTTATGACGCATGGATGCGCATTAAAAACGGCATTGCGGAC
>JAISKP010000214.1 GCA_031260885.1 Eubacteriales Family XIII. Incertae Sedis bacterium | reverse complement strand
CGTTAAAGAAGAGACAGCACATCATCGATACGCTAAAAACTGAAGATCTTGATACATTCTCCGCATCTTCTACGCAGACCGTATTCGACGGCTCCGTGAAGAATCCGCCCGTTGATGCTCCGCTCGTTCCGACTACGAGATTTGGTCTGGAACCCGCGGATCCCGTGCGTCCCGGATACGGCATGAATGATGAAGACGGCGATTCCGATTTTACTTTGGAGGATCTCGAAAATGGGTTGGGCGATGACTTCGGAAATAATTCCGAAAGTGATCCGCTATCGAAGTCCCGAATGCAGCGAACTGCAACATCCAAAACGGCTGCTGCCTCGCGCACGGAATCAAAATTTTCGGAACGGTCACCGACTTCACAGATTTCATTTGAGGACTTCGGCAGAAGCGAAGCGCTTGCCCGGTATACGCTTCCGCCGATCGACTTGCTCAACCGCAGCAAGAAATCCGAGAAAACTCAAAATGCACGAGAGCTTCAATATCAGTCACAGAAGCTCGAGCAGACCTTGCGCGATTTCCGTGTTGATGCGCGGGTTCTGAACGTGACGGTCGGTCCGTCCGTCACGCGTTATGAGGTCGAGCCGAACGTCGGCGTCAAAATCCAGAGTATTAAGAGCTTAGAAGCCGATCTCGCACGCAGCCTTGAAGTAAAGAGCGTGCGCGTTGTGACCATGCCGGGGCAGTCGGTCGTCGGCATCGAAGCCTTCAATGCAAACACGACGCTCGTGACGCTCAGGGAGATCATCGATTCGCCCGAATTCCGAACCGCAGATTCCAAGGTAGCCTTTGCGCTCGGTATGGACATCTCGGGGAACCGCATCATCTCCGATCTCGCGGATATGCCGCATCTTTTGATCGCGGGAACGACCGGAAGCGGGAAGAGCGTTTGCATCAACAGCATTTTACTCAGCATTCTGTACCGCGCAAGACCGGATGAGGTGAAACTCATCCTCGTCGATCCGAAGGTCGTCGAACTGAAAAGCTACAACGATATTCCGCATCTGCTCCTGCCTGTCGTCACCGAACCGGAGCGTGCAGCGACTGCCCTTGCGTACGCGGTTACGATTATGGAAGAGCGTTTCCGCAAGATGTCGGACAGCGATTCGCGCGAAATCAAAGGCTACAACGAACGCATGCGCAAGAGCGGTTGCTACGAAGAAGTTCTGCCGCAGATCGTTATCGTCATCGACGAACTGTCGGATCTGATGATGACGGCACCGGCAAAAGTTCAGGAGTCGATTACGCGCCTCGCTGCAATGGGCAGAGCCGCAGGCATGCATCTGATCGTCGCGACGCAACAGCCGCTCGCTTCGATCCTGACGAGCGTGATCAAAGCAAACATTCCGTCCAGAATCGCGTTCTCCGTCGCCTCGGGTTCGCATTCCCGCGTCATTCTCGACGAGACCGGCGCGGAGAGACTCCTCGGGCACGGCGATATGCTGTTCAGCCCCGTCGGGACGCGGGAACCAAAGCGCATTCAGGGTGCCTTTGTCACGGACACGGAAGTCCATAAGGTGACGGAATATGTGAAAAAAGAAATGGATCCCGAATACAGCCCGGACATCATGCAGGTCGTGAGCGGCGATCTGACGGGACAGCTCGTCGATGACGGAGACGAATGCTTCCGCGACGCGGTCGATATGGTCGTTCAGACGAAACAGGCGTCGGTCTCGATGATTCAGCGCCGTTTCCGCATCGGTTACAACAGGGCGGCCCGGCTTGTGGATATGATGGAAGAACGCGGCATCGTCGCGGCAAGCGAGGGCCCGAACAAGCCCAGAAGAGTCCTCATGACCGAGGATCAGCTCGCGGACTTTCTCGGTATGGGACGCCCGGATTCGGCTGCGCCGATCGCGCTGCAAGAACAGGCGCATGATCTTTCGGACAACGATCCGCCGTTCAATACCGACGAATTTGATTGAAGTTACAGATGGGATCCGAACTGCTTCCATCAGGGAAAGGCATTGCCGCGTTATGACGAAGATCTATATCGATACGCTCGGCTGTTTTAAAAATCAGGAAGACTCCGAACGCGCCGCCGGACTGCTTGCGGAAGGCGGTTGCTGCTTTACTGAAAATGAGGCGGAAGCAGAGATCATCATCGTGAATACCTGCGGCTTTATCGAGGATGCGAAACGCGAGTCGATCGATCGGATCCTCGAACTCCTTCCTTTGAAAGAGAACGGCGCAAAGTTGGTCGTGACGGGATGCCTCGTGCAGCGTTATGCGGCAGAACTCGCGGAGGAACTGCCGGAAGTAGATGCATTTTTAGGCGTAAACGATTACGGAACGATCGCGGAGACGGTGCGGATACTCATGGAGCGAGACGACACCACCCGGGACGGTTCTGATCTGTCCCATGCGCATGTCGGTACAGATCAGAACCGTCCCGGGTTGTCTCCCATGCTGTGTAAAGTCGACGGAGAAGCCGGGCTGCTGACAGGTCCGCGGAAAGCGCTTACGCCGCGCGCGGTGTCGTATCTGAAAGTCGCAGAAGGCTGCAGCAACCGCTGCGCATACTGCGCGATTCCCGCGATTCGCGGTCCTTACCGCAGCGTACCGATGGAAGACGTTCTTGCCGACGCCGAAAGGCTTGCGGGGGAAGGCGCGAAGGAGCTTGTTCTGATCGCACAGGATGTCAGCGCTTGGGGCATAGATCTCTATGGCGAATACCGGTTGCCGGAGTTGCTTACCGCGCTCTGCCGCATAGACGGACCGGAGTGGATTCGCCTGATGTACTGCTATGAAGAACGCATCACGGACAAACTGATCGAAACGATCGCGCACGAGGATAAGATCTGTAAATACATCGACATTCCGATTCAGCACTGTGCGGACAGTGTTCTAAGGCGCATGAACAGAAGATCGACGCATGCAAGCATCGAAATGACGATCAAAAAGCTCCGCGATGCCGTTCCGGATATTGCGATCCGGACGACGCTCATGACCGGGTTCCCGGGAGAGACCGAGGAAGATTTTGAGGAATTAAAGGATTTTGTCCGTATGCAGCGCTTTGAACGACTTGGCGTCTTTGCGTTTTCGCCCGAGGAAGGGACGCCTGCGGCGGACATGGATGATCAGATCTCCCGTGAAACCGCGGAGGAACGCCGTGACAGCCTGATGTTGCTCCAGATGGACATCTCCCTTGAAAACAATCGTGCACGTGTCGGACGCACCCTGAAGACCTTTACGGAGGAGATGGAGGAGACAGGCATCTATGTCGGCAGAACCGAATTCGACGCACCCGAAATCGACAATCAGGTGCTCTTTACCGCGCCGTGTCCGCTTGCATACGGAACATTCGTACAGGTACGCATTGAAGACGCCATGGATTACGATTTGGTCGGTGCGGTGTGTTCCTAATTTGTTGTAGTTTTTACTGTTTTGCCCTATAATTGCCATAATAAATAAGGAATCCATGTGAAGTATATCGAATACACTTCGGCGGATTGCTTAAAGAACAGGATGTGGAGATGTTTCATGAATGTACCTAATATTTTAACCCTGCTGCGCATCGCACTGATCCCCGTGTTCATCGTTTTTCTGATGACGGGGCATTCCTACACCGCCGCGGCGGTGTTTGTCGTTGCGTCCTTTACGGACATGCTGGACGGTCAAATCGCACGGAAGTACAACCTTGTGACGAACTTCGGAAAGCTGATGGATCCGCTTGCGGATAAGCTCTTGGTCGTTTCTGCGCTCGTCTGCCTCACGCAGCTCGGAGAAATCCCGGGTTGGATGGTCATCGTGATTCTTGCGAGAGAGTTTACGATAACGGGATTACGGTCGGTTGCTGCCAGCGATGGCGTTGTGATCGCCGCCGGCTTTTCCGGCAAGTTGAAGACGGTCTCCCAGATGGTCGCGATTGTCTGTCTCCTGCTGCGGGACTGGCCGTTTTCATATCTTGGACTTCCCGTCCGGGTCGATCATATTTTGCTGTGGATTGCGCTCGCACTGACGATCTATTCGGGCGCGGAATACATCGTTCAAAACCGCAGACTTTTTAGCATGAAGTGATGGAGGCAGCCCGGGTCACTCCAACTTCAACGGATGTATTGAAGAATCGGTTTTCGTTTTTATAGGATGAAGGATACGAATATGAATGCAACAATTCTCTGTGTCGGAACCGAACTTCTCTTCGGTCAAATTGTCAACACGAATGCCGCATGGCTGTCACAGAAGCTCCAGATTTTAGGGATCAATGTCCTCTATCATTATACGGTAGGCGACAATCCCGGTCGGATGCGCGAAACGCTCATTCGGGCGCTGCGTGAAACGGATCTCGTGATCACATCGGGCGGTCTCGGTCCCACGCAGGACGACCTGACAAAGGAAATCATCGCCGAAGTCATGGACGATGAATTGGTGCTGGACGAACGCGCGTTGGCTGAAATCGAAACGGTATTCAGCAGAGCCGGACGCCGGATGACGGATAACAATCGCAAGCAGGCCTATCTTCCAAAATCGGGAACAACAATCTATAACGATGTCGGCACTGCGCCGGCATTCGCGCTTGAAAAGGACGGGAAGATCGTGATCGCGCTCCCGGGACCTCCGCGGGAACTTCAACACCTGTTTGAAACACAGGTGCTTCCGATGCTCGCGGCAAGGTCGGGGAGCGTAATCCGGTACCGGATGCTCCGGTTTTACGGCGTCGGTGAATCCGATCTGGAAACGCGTCTTGAACCACTGATCGATGGTCAGACGGATCCGACGATCGCGACCTACGCGAAAGAGGGCGAATGTACCGTACGGATCGCATCGAAGCGTCCGACGCCGGAAGAAGCCGAAACGGCACTCGATGAGACAGAGAACCGTATTAAGGAGATCGTCGGAAAGTATCTTTACAGCGATCAGGATCAGGATCTCGCGGAGGTTGTTTTGAACGAACTGATCGCGAAGGGGCTGACGATCAGCAGTGCGGAGTCCTGCACCGGCGGACTTTTTGCCGACAGCCTCATCTCCTATGCCGGTGCATCAACGGTCTTTAACCGTGGATTTATCACGTACACCAATGCATCCAAAGAAGAGATGCTCGGCGTGCCTGCGGAAACGCTCGATCGCTTCGGTGCGGTCAGTGAAGAAACGGCGGTTGCAATGGCGCAGGGCACGCTAAAATGTGCCGGGACGGATATCGCCGTTTCGGTGACAGGAATCGCGGGACCGGACGGCGGAAGCGCGGAAAAGCCTGTGGGTCTTGCATGGATTGCCGTTGTGACGGCGTCCGGGGAACTGCGCACGAAGAAACACTATTTCCGAGATCGGGGGCGGAACTGGAACCGAAAGACCTTCGTCTTGGAAATGCTGCACCAGGTCTATTGCATGTTGGAGACGATTTCCTGTTGAGTTTAAAGTAGGCGGGTTCGAGCAGTCCGCTCTACCTTGGTCGTAAAACGGCGAGAAAACAGGACAAAGAAATCGCATAATGATCGACATAACGATAAGACTTGACAATGTGTAAAAAAATGGTATTATATCAATATATTGTAAATATGCTCTGATAAAATTCTGTGCTTGACGCGGAAGGATTGAAGGAGTATGATGAGTTAGAACATATGTTTGTAGTCTTGGAGGGTGCACATGGCAATCAATAAAGAAGAAAAAGAAAAGGCTTTACAGGAGGCTTTGAATCAGATCCATAAGACTTACGGAAAGGGTGCCATCATGCGGCTCGGCGATGAAGGTGCGATCGGGAACATCGAAGCGATTCCGACCGGATCGGTGAGCCTCGATATTGCGACCGGCATCGGCGGCGTACCGCGCGGCAGGATCATCGAGATCTATGGTCCGGAATCTTCCGGGAAGACCACACTGACGCTGCACATCATCGCGGAAGCGCAGCGGCTTGGTGGGAAAGCGGCCTTTATCGATGCGGAGCATGCGCTCGATCCGCAATATGCGGCGAAGCTCGGCGTCAATGTCGATGATCTGCTCGTATCTCAGCCGGATACGGGAGAGCAGGCGCTTGAAATCTGTGAAATGCTCGTTCGCAGCGGCGCGATCGATGTTGTGGTCGTGGACTCTGTCGCGGCGCTCGTACCGAAGGCGGAGATTCAGGGCGATATGGGGGATTCACATGTCGGTCTGCACGCGCGCCTGATGTCGCAGGCACTCCGCAAGCTCGCGGGGACGATCAGCAAATCGAACACCTGTGCAATTTTCATCAACCAGCTTCGCGAAAAGATCGGCGTCATGTACGGCAATCCCGAAGTAACGACCGGCGGAAGGGCGCTGAAATTCTATGCATCCATGCGCATTGATGTGCGGAAGATCGAGTCGATCAAACAGGGCGACCAACTCGTCGGCAACAGAACGCGCGCGAAGATCGTAAAAAACAAGGTCGCACCGCCGTTCAGACAGGCCGAATTTGATATCATGTACGGGGAAGGCATCTCGAAGGTCGGTGATCTGGTCGATTCTGCAGCGCTCGAGAATATCATTGAAAAGTCCGGATCCTGGTACAGTTTTGACGGAAATCGGATCGGACAGGGAAGAGAAAACGTCAAAGCGTTCCTCAAAGAGAACCCCGAAATCGCAAGTCGGATTGAGGTGCTTGTCATGGACAAGTTGAAGGCGAAAAAGGCGGAGGATCTGCCCGGGGAATATGCCGAAGCGGATGTCGAATCGCCGTTGCTCGTAGATGAAGACGGCGTGGTGCTCGAGTAAAAGCCCGCGGAAAACAATCGTTGCAGTTCAGGGACAGCCGGCGGTGGCTGTCCCTTTTCGCCGATCCTGACCCGCGCCAAACAATTTCTTAGAGTCAGAAGTAGTTTACAAATCGCTCACAATCCTGTACGGTATAGATATATGGTGTCTATATAGGTGTATAGCGCCTAAGATAATTTATCGTATGGGGGTGCGGACTTTTTATCATTGTGTTTTGCGAAAGCAACCAATGATTGGAAGAGGAGCGGGAAATGAAAAAAAGTTTTCGATTTTTGTCTGTTTTATTGACGGTCGTGATGGTCATCACGCTGATACCGGCAAGCGCCATCACGTCGTTTGCAAACAGTGATGATCCGGAGGTCATAGACCTGAATACAGCATATACGGCGCTTTTGGCGACCGGCTATACGGATACGGGCGGGCGTATCGACGCCGTGATCGATAAGTATGCGCACAAAGCTTTAACGCCTGATGACAAGACATCCATTGCAGCGCTCAAGCAAGCGATTGTTGATGCAACCGGCGCGCAGATCGCTGCCGACAGAAGGGCTGAAATAGAGGCGTTGCTTACCACATATGACCTCGGGGCGCTGGAGACTGCGAAGAATACGGCGCTGGCTGAAAAAACCGAAGCGGATATTGCAAACGGGGCGGCACAGCTCGGCGTGGCGGGTGCAAATGCGACGCTCGGTGAATTGGATGGGTTGGCTCAGACGCTGGCGAATGCGAATGCCGCTGTTACAGCCGCTCAGACTGCTGTCAATGCCGCACAAGCCGAGGTTGACCGGATTTCAAGTGGAAAAAGCAATGCTTGGAAACTTACGCAAGGGCTCAATCCGAATTCCGAGTACAGCAAAGCCCTTCAAGCGCTTGGGGTTGAAGGTGGAAAACTGGTTGCAGCTCAAACGCAACAGGGAATCGCGCAAGCGGCCCTCGACAATGAAGCGGCAATAAGACAAGGTGCTCAGGATATACTCGATGCCGCCAAAGAGGCAGCAAAGACCGCCGCCGAGAAGGGTACCGCATACACCGCCGCGGTAGGTGCTTATGACAAAGCGGTAGCGGAAAGACCGGGTCTCGAATCCGAACTTGCGTCCCTTCCGGCGCAGAGCGCACTCGATCAGATTTTCAACGATCTGCTCGATACCGTTGCAACACTCGAAGCTGCTTTCGGCAAGCTCAGCCTGGCCGTTGCGGAATCAACCGGAATCACAGCTGTCAATCTGTTCATCGGGAGTGCGCCGCAAACTTTCACCTTTGAATTGTTGCAGGGTAGCGCGTCGTACACCGGAGCTGACGCGCCGTTTACTTGGGCTGTTTCGGGCGATACGAACGGCAAGCTGACCATAGCAGATGTCGGTAGCGGCAGTTTCGACATCGGCGCGGCGGTGGGTACTACCGCTGCGGATGGTCCGGTCACGCTCACGGTTACCGCCACACCCGGGGAAATCGTATCCGGAAGCGAATACACTTCAATCGTCGTATTACCGTTGACCTTTACGGTGAATTTGGTCGATGAACTCGCATTTTTGGATGATGCGGTTACGGATGTATTGATTGACATCACGACGCAGGCGGACGGCGGTTATGGCGATGCGACCGTATCGCGCGGTCAGGCGGGCGGTGGCGTTGCGCCGCTCATATACGATTATGCTTGGGGTACAAATACAGATGCCCGCATTACCGGCAACCCGGACGGAACGATCACGGTCGGCAAGGATGCAAATGCCGGTACGTACACGGTCACGGTGACCGTAACGGATTCAGCGATTCCTGCAAACTCGATTTTCAAGACATTCGATATCGTGGTTACGAACGCCTATGACGACCGCTACGCGTCTCAGCTTGCAGATCTCCAAAGCATCAAAAGGGATATTGAGACGCTTAAAGCGCTTGGAACGCAGCTTGGCGTTGACTTCTCGGGCATCCTTGCAGCGATTCCTTCCGATGTCACCGCAGAATACGAAGCCATCTGGAACAACGGCGATCCCACCTTTGCAGGCGCTGCAATATCCAAGCAGGAAGCCTTCGAAGGCGTTCTGAGCGGTGGTTCCACCTTGACGAAGACGCTTCAGGACTTCATCGATGAAGCACTTGCGGGGCTGCCATCATGGGTTCCCCAACAGATTAAAGATCTCGCCATCGCGGGCGCGAAGCTGGCTTTCGAGGAAGCTCAGAAGCTTGCAGGCGGAACTGTCGGTCTTGCACCTCTGCAAAATTACTACAATTTTATCACGGGACTATATGCGACGATCGAAGCGCAGATCAAGCCGGTCGTCGATCTCGCCTATGCGGCACAGGCGCTTTCCGACTTCACCGCAAATTACGACTATGCATCCATCACGAATCTGTATTATGCTGATGCATACATTCAGGAACTCAACAAGCTCTATGCGGCTTTTGACGATGCGCTGATTGCCTTCGATGCATCTGACTCGCTCATCGCCGATCTGTTTACGGAAACTGCGATCAAAGCGATCAATGAATTTGCACCGACACTTCTTTCAGGCGGCATCAGCGGAGCAGGTTCTCTCCTCCGGGCGCAGCTCGAAAATATTCAGGATGCAACGCTCAGAGCGCTCATCGGTCGATTGCTTGAGGAAGCGACCTCCGAGATCAGCGATGCGGCAAGCGGTCTTGAACTCAATGCAACCTTTGACGATGTGCTTGCGGTGTCTGCGGCGATAAGAGATGCGCTCAACAAGCTTGCGGATGCTTCGGCTTGTCTAATTCGGACGATCGATGAAATCAACGGTGTTGTAAATGAGATCAAAGACATCGATCCGGATGCTGTAAAACAACAGCTCCGCGATTATTATGACGATCTGCTCGACTATGTCGACCGGTACGTGGAAGAAAATAAGCAGGCGTTGATCGATCAAATCGAAGAAGCCTACAAAGAAGCGATCAAGCGTATTGAGGCCGCAGTGACATCCGAGGAATTCCAAAAGGCGGTTGCCGATGCGCAGGATCAGCTCTTTGATTTCTGGACCGATGCGGTGACCTGGAGCAAGAACACCTATGCGGCGATCGATGCGGCGATTCGCTCGATTCCGAATCCTGTCATTCGTCCCACCCATTCGGATCCGTTGCGTGTGGACAATTCCTATACGGTCGGATTTACGACAAATTACGACAATTTCATCAAGGCGCTTCTTGCGAAAATTATGCGCTACTTAAACATCGACATCAAGTTATTCGCCTATGCTTCAGATTCTCTCCCGGAGGGGTTCATGCTGTCGAAGGACGGTTCCCTGACCGTACCGGATCCGGCGGCGCTCACTGTCCCAAACAACAGGTTTGATGTGCCTTCGGACTTCTTCCCCGGCTACGTCGAAACATACGATACCTATCCGATTAACCTGAAGTTGAAGACCGGTATTCCGGAACTCGATCGGCTGCTTGCGCAATTCGGCATTCAGCAAATCGTCTCAAGTACGATTGACGTTTCGGTCTTTATCGGCACATCGCCCATACCCTACGGCATTTTGTACGATCTTGACGGTGGTGTGAATGCCGCGGCAAATCCTGTCGGCTACACAGTCGAAGACGTCATCACGATCGACGGCGCAACGAAGAGCGGTTATATATTCCAAGGCTGGTATGACAGTGCTTTCTTCAGCGGTACGCCTATAACAGGCTGGAATGCCGGCACGTTGAGAGGGGATGTCACCTTGTTTGCAAAGTGGACAGCGGTTGTCGTCAACAACGACCACCAGGACATCGTTAACAACAATCAGTCCGGCGTCAACCCTGCGGTGGTTGCGGCTTTGAACAACGCTTGGCGTCAGATCACACTTCCGTCTCCGGATGATGGTAGCGTTGCGGTGATCGGCGGGAGCGCGGTTCCGACCACTTCCGGTGGCTCGAACGTCGGCGGTGCCGATCAGAAGAATATCGCCGCCGGCGGTTTCCCGCTTTATCCCGGCGAGGAAGATACGCACATATGGCCGTGGATTCTGCTCTTAGCTGCTGCAATTATCGTCACATGGATCATCTTCCTGATTGCGAAGAAAAAGAAAAAAGACGAGGAAACCGAAGAAATATGACGACAAAATAATGACAAAATGACAGAAATACACCGACAAAAAGTCATGGCATGCGTTTGACAAAGCGCATGCCATGTGCTAAACTAATCGTCTGTGAGCCGCTCAGATAGGGTTTTAAAAATACGGAAACGGTCTGTATTTACCCCGATGGCGAGACCGGTATGAGGAGGAAGATCTATTTATGTATGCAATTATTGAAACCGGCGGGAAACAATACAAGGTTCAGCCCGGTGATCTCCTGAAGGTGGAGAAGCTCGATGTAGAGCCGGGCGCAAAGATTAAGCTCGATAAGATCATTGCGGTAAGCAATGACAAGGAACTCAAAGTCGGGACGCCGTATCTGGATGCGGCTACCGTGGTTGCAACGGTTGTTTCCAACGGTAAAAATAAAAAAGTAATCATCTTCAAGT
>JAISKP010000141.1 GCA_031260885.1 Eubacteriales Family XIII. Incertae Sedis bacterium | reverse complement strand
GCAATGAAATGCCCGAAAAAAATGCAGATGAGATATTGGCGTTGCTCTCAGAGTTAGATGGTGTAATGCGTAAGCGGAATGTTCAGGGAAGTATTCTTGTTGTGGGTGGAGCGGCTGTTGCCTTGCAGACAAATGGGCACAGAGTTACCACGGATATAGATGCATTGTTTGATGATTCCGTTGATTTTACAAAATGCATTCAGATGGTTGCCGACAAACACGGTTTTGAGGATAACTGGCTGAACAATACCGTTAAAAGCATGGCGATATATTTTCGTAGCGATGAAAGCCCCAAGACAGTATTTGCCGGCGCTAATCTAACTGCCGAAATATCTTCTCCGGAATATGTGATTGCGCTCAAAGTCATTGCAGGCAGACCGCAGGACATCATGGATATCATCACTCTTTCAAAAGAATTTTCTTTAGACGCAGACGCGATCAGAAATGCTGTCACAAAGTATTTCCGTGCGCCTATTGAGAACGCACAAGGCGGCAGTATCCTGATCACTCTTGAAAAAATCGAGGAATTGCTTGGTGATTAAGCAAGTTCTTAATTTTCTTGATAGAACCGTTACTCTTAAAAAATAGAATGAACCATACCCGCAGACGCGACGATATACTTAGTAGGCGGTCTTATTTCTTTGCAAAAAAGGATCGGGCCAAAGCAGTCACAGGAGAGCAGCAGCGGTATGAGCAGAACGAACATTTTCAAAAAATCACTTTCCTATTCCGACCTAATAGACGAGCACGGCGATTCAGTGTACAGGTTTTGCCGCAGCATCACGTTTAGCAGGGAGGACGCGGAGGATCTGTTTCAGGAGACATTTCTGAAAGCGCTGGAACAGTTTGAAAAGATCCGTCAAGCCGAAAGCCCGCTGAACTTCCTGCTGTCCACCGCCGCCTACATCCAGAAAAGCCGGAAACGAAAGTACGCACGCCGCCGCCGCATCGCTCCGACCGGGCCGCTGAATGACGAAATTGTTTCGGAGGGAAATCAGGAAGAAGATTTCCTCGCACGGGAACAAGCAAGGCAGGTCCGGGATACGGTAGACTCACTTTCGGACAAGCTGAAGCTCCCGGTAGTCCTCTACTATCAGGCGCAGCTCCCGGTAAAGGAGATCGCAGAGACGCTGAACCTTCCGGAAGGGACGATCAAAAGCCGCCTGCACAAAGCCAGAAAGATCATTAAAAAGAAACTGGAGGAATAGAAAATGCAAACAGATAAATTAGATATACTCATCGCAAGTTCATTGGCTATTAACGATGAAGCAGGCCCCGCACTGATTCAAAGGGTCAAAGACGCCGAGTTAGGGGCGCGCTATGAGCTGGGATCCGCGCATAGCAACCGTTCCCGTACCCGCTTCCGTACCCAAACAGGTACCAATCCCGGCTCCCGCTCCCATACACCCGACCCCCGCCCGCACACCCGGCCCGCGTTCCGCCCCGCCCGCATAGCAGTAATCGCCCTGTCGCTTGTCCTGTTAATATCGGGAACAGTCTTCGCCGCATGGCAGCTGCTGTCCCCCCGGGATGTCGCAAAGTTCAGCGATGACCTGACCCTGAGCAAGGCTTTCGAGAGCAAGGACGCGGTCACGATCAACAAATCGCAGACGTCCGGCGGTTATGTGTTCACGCTGCTCGGGCTGATCACAGGCAAAGACCTTACGGATTTTCCGGCGATAACAGATGACGACTCTTTCGCAAATTCCGGCGATGAACCCGCGACGGTCGGCGGTGACAGTGCAGAAGGAAAGCTGCCTGATGAGTCCGCGATGATCGGCAGTGACAGTGCCGCAGAAGGAAAGGCGCAACCGGACCGCACTTATGCCGTGCTCGCGATTCAAAAAGAGGACGGGAGCGCGATGCCGTGGAAAGGCGCACCGGACGCGGGCGACGATAAGCCGCTGTTCATCTCTCCGCTCATCAAAGGCGAAAAGCCATGGGAAGTCAATATCACATCGATGACCGGGGGATACCGCGAGTATGTTCTTGACGGCGTGCTGTACAGGCTCATAGAGTGCGACGACCTCGAGGTGTTTGCAGACCGCGGCCTCTACATCTGCGCGACGGACGGCATGTTCTATAACCGCGATGCGTACATCTTCGATGAAGAAACCGGCAGGATATCGCCCGACCCCGACTATGACGGAACGAAAGCGCTGTTCAGTCTGCCGATCGACAAGAGCAAGGCGGACCCGGAAAAGGCGGTCTTATATCTGAAAAATCTCAGGGACAACAAGCTATCCAGGGCGGATGCGACAGCAGGGTCGTCGAATCTGTCACAGTCCGATGAACGAAGTGAGCCGGACGCTATGAAGCAGATAGAGGAAGGCGCGCTCGTGCTCGTTCCCGAATCCGTAAAGGAGCTGACGCCGGACGCAGACGGAAAAGTCACATACGAAGGCACCTACAAGGACAGCACTTTTTCGGGAACATACCTCCTGTCGGCCTTCCGGGATGAAACCGCCATCACCGACCACAGAGGGGATTCGGATCCATTCGTACAGATCATCAAAGCAGATGAAAACGGCGTGATCCACGGGAGCATCTACGTGCCGAAATAAGCAAAGCAATCATTCAACGCGCATTTGTTGTACCACGAATCGTATAGCGCATGCGAAATTCGAAATGGCGAGGTTATTACCGCAGCAGAAAATGGTCGGTGATTATTTTCACAACAGGAAAAGGCAACATTATGACAGTAAATGCGGACTTTGTCCGGTTTTTCACACTATTTGGGGCTGTAATTCCGGACAAAGTCCGCATTTACTATCTAAATGTTAGTATTCTCTGCAATAAACATAAGATTCTTTCGCCACAGCACACACAAACGCGTTTCGGCATCGAAGATCCGGGGACAGGACAACAAGCCTGTTCCCTTGTATTACAATTTGAGCCTAAATCGTTGAAAAAAGTATCAAACCAGTACTACGACGGCAACCCTGCAATAGGCAGAAGGGAGGGCATAAAGGTGGGGGTATTCTTACTGAGATTTTTTGATAAAAGTCGAGGTGAAATCAAACACATGCTTCATGAATGAGTTTTAGCTATAAGCGTGTCTATTTAGAGGTGTTCAAAAAGTCCTTTCATTGCGGCCTCCGAGCCGCAATCCCTGCACTATTCAGGTGTAAGCTAATTGATGTCCAAAAACGATGTCATTCTGCGTGTAACGAAGCGGAATCGCTGAATTATCGACTTTTGCGTACCATAACCGACTATTTCGGTCTGTTTTACGCAAAAGTCTGTCATTTGGTAAAAAAAAGCCTGATATTTTACCGAATCACCGACTTTTGCGTACGACTGTCTCCTTTACATTAATTTCGCGACGCAAATCACCAACAATTAGCATGAATATGGGGACTTTGTCCGGTGAAACAGGCTAACAGGCTAAAAGGGGGGGTATCTATTCAGCCGTGCCGTCATTGCGAGCGAAGCGCGGCAATCCAGCGGCGATTCAATTGATTATTATTCTGGATTGCTTCGCTACGCTCGCAATGACGGCGTTTTTGCATAAAAATAGCCAACGGCTGAATAGTCACCTATAAGCAATTGAATAATAGTGTTGTTGCTAATGTTCTCCTATATCCCAATCATATCGCGTATAATGATATAGTAACTGTTCGATCAATTGGAATTTGTAAAGGAGACGAATCAATGGGTATGCTTGCAAATTATATTAAGATTGACGAGCCAACTTTGGCTCAATTAACGAAATTATCAGACGATGATGTATTTGAAGCAATCGAGGAACTCGAAGAAAACGGTAATGATGTATACGACATGGATAAACTTTGGGATGGTCTGCATTTTCTCATTACTGGTGTACCTGCGAATGACCGCATTGAAGGAGACCATTTGAGTGAAGCAATTTTTGGTGTTCATTATTTTCGCACAGAAGATTTTATTACATATATAAAATCTGATGAACTTGGAGCAATAATTGAGTCGATGGAAACTATTCCAATTGATGACCTTTTGAAGGAAATGGATTTGAAGATATTCCGAGATAAAGATATTTATCCCGAAATATGGGTGGATAAAAACAGACCAGATTTACAGGAAGATCTAAAAACAGAGTTTGATGGTTTGTTGGAATTTTATAAAGAAGCACTCAATGAAACGGCTCATATTATCGTCAGCATCTATTAGTACTCCGTATAACTGAAAGCACGGGGACGAGCAGTCCCCGTGCTTCCGCTTTCATATGAATTGCCGCAAGATTGCTCAAATTAGAAGTCGTCATCAATCGGCTAATTTCGCAAAATCAAACTCGTTGAGGTACTTTTCTAAATCCGCTTTTGAAAATGCTTTTTGATCGTTGCTGCCTATTTCACCTGAGACGATCGAATCCCCGACTGCGACGGCAAAAGTGATGCGGTCATAGGCGATTTCATCTTCACCTTCCCCGGCGAACAGTACGGATTTGACCAATGAGCAGCGCACATCATAGCCGGACCCGGTCTGAAAGTTCCATTTCTCATCGGTGGACTTAATATCGGCCGAATTCAACGGAAAATACAATGCGGTAAATGACCGGAACACATCATTCGGAACGCAACTGATGTCTACTGAACTTCCGTCTGCGAGGGCGGCGTATATGCGAATCGCACCCTGATCGCTGTAAGAATATAGATTCTTATCAGACAGGCCGCCCGTCGGATCGATATTGTCCGCAAAAGAACCGAGGAAATCAGGCATCTTTGCTTTCGAGAACATAGATGCGGCTGAGTCGGTGTAGAGGTACTTCTTCTCAACTTTAAGATCATATTTGTTCGCCAGCTCCGCAACTTTCTCCGGATTCCTGTAGCTGATAACATATTCGGAAGTCCCGTCGTAGCCTTTGTAATGTTCTATCTGCTCGCCGATCAACTTCTCCGATTCCCCGGCAGGTAAGGAAACGATCCAGTCGTTGTAGTCTTTCATCGCCAGGTACTGATTGCTGTCTTCGGCGGAAGCCGTTTCCACTTCCGTTCCGTCGAACTGAACCTTTCCGAATCCAAACAGATCCGTAGCGTATGCGATCGTACCGAGTCCCAGCACGAGCACAAGGGAAGCAGCAACTATCACCCATCTCCGCGAAAACCGCATCTTAACGGATGCTGGTTTAGCGGTGCTGCTCCCGTATTTCTTCGTGTGTATCTGATTTAATGCCATTTCGGTTATTTTCTTTTCTTCATCCGGTGTGATGCTGGCAACAGGGGAAATGCTGCTCTGCATTTCCTCTTCCCTGAGCTCACTGAAAAGTTCATATACTTTACTCATTGGTGATTCCCCTTTCCTGAAGTGCTTCCTGCAATTTCTTTTTCCTGCTGTGCAGCACATATTCAACTTGCTTCGGTTTGAGATCCGTACGCTCCGCGATGTCCTTTACGCGAAAAAAATAAAAGAACCGCATCGTAAAAATCGTCCTGTCCGGCTCGGGCATCTTTGCAACAACCTCATGCAGGATCTGCTCGTTTCGCATGCGGGCGAAATCGTTCTCGATATCAACCGAAACATCAACAATCTCGTCATCCGGAAAATCCACGCCGAAAACCCTCATGCACTTCCGCCGCTTGTCCAGCGCCGTGCTTCTGGCAATCATACATATAAACGTCCGGAGGCTTGCGTTTCGGTGCTCATCGAACCGGTCGGCCCTTTGCCAAAGCCTGACGAACGAATCACTCCACGCTTCCTCAACATCTTCCGGTGTAAATCCACGCAGAATATTTCTGCAAATGACTTTGGTAATTCCCCCATACAGATGAACCGCCTTAGCAATCCCCCGGTCCGGGTCCTCTAAAATCAAACGAATCAGTTTTCGATCATTCATGTCTCCCTCGTAATCGGTATCAATAGCGGAGCGAAAGATATCTCTCATAAGAATATACGCAAACGAACAGCGAAATCACTAAACGGTGCAAAAAATTCGAACCAAAAACCGTAGACGCGAACGGTTACGCAATCATAGTATTTAAGGGGATAGCTCGCTTATGCTGCAATCATATTGCTCGAACGAGAAGCCCCCACTTCAAGACTGTAGGTCTAAGTGGTGGGAGTAGGTCACGGGATATCTATAGTAGGGAATGTCGAACAAGTCGAATAAATCACAAACGAAAGGGGGGCTAATACGTGAATATCGCGACTATTTCACAGTATCGCTCATATCCATGGTCAGCGCTGCTGCAAACCGCGAAACGGTCTTGCAATCCTGTTCGTCCGGGTGCTTTGTGTGCAGACATAGGAATTTACCGGGGCAATGGAAGTTCTTCTCAGCTACCTTGATCCCCTTCGCTTCCAGGAGCGCTTTGATCTTCGGATACGCGGATTTTGAGATCGCTGAAGTCGTAAATATCGCTACTTTTTTCACATCAGCCGCAAAGAGTCCGTTGATAAACTCAGTTAATGAGCTGTCGATCCCGCCGGCGTATAAAGCCCCGCCCAGAAAAAGCAAATCGGTAGGTCCAACCAATTTTTCACTGACCGGAAGCGCAGGCACTTCCAGATAATCTCCGATTGCCTCGGCCAATTTCTTTGTGTTACCAGAGCGGCTATAATACCTGATTGAAACATTCATCACATTTTCCTTTCTAATGATTTTTAGCGTTGCTAACGATATTCCGAACGGCTACTCGTAGCGAAGGGCGTCGATCGGATCCATCTTGGCCGCCTTGTTGGCCGGATAGTAGCCGAAGAAGAGGCCGATGGCGGTCGAGAACCCGGTGGCGAGCAGGATCGCGAACAGGGATGCCTTCGCCGGGAACCCGAGCAGGGATGCCCCGATGGCGCCGATGATCATGCCGACGATGATGCCGATGATGCCGCCGATCAGGCAGATGATGACCGACTCGATGATGAACTGTGTCCGGATCTCGCCGTTGGTCGCGCCGAGTGCCTTCCGCGTGCCGATCTCGCGCGTGCGCTCCGTGATGGAGACGAGCATGATGTTCATGACGCCGATGCCGCCGACCATCAGTGAGATGGCAGCGATGGCGGCGATCGCGATCGCCATCGTGTCCAGCATATCCGTCATCATCTCGAGCATGCTCTCCATGCTGAACGCGTTGATCTTGTAATCCTTATTGTTCGAATAGAAGATATCGTTCATGTAGTTTTGAACTTCGATCGCAAATGCGGCCGAATCGCTCCCGGCTTTGGTCACGATGGTCACGCTCTGGCTGCCGTCGTTGCCCGTGATCTTGTTGGCTGTGGTCAGCGGGATGTAGACGTTGGTGGAGAGGTTGTTCTCCGAAGTCGATGCGTTCATGCTCATCATGTCGCGCTCGTACCAGTAGACGCCGACGATCGTGTAGGTGCCCGCGTGTTCCGCTGTCTGCACGGTGATCTGTTTGCCGAGGGGATCGGCGGCGCCGAACATCTTCTCCGTCAGTTTCTCCGAGACGATGGCGACTTTTTT
>JAISKP010000140.1 GCA_031260885.1 Eubacteriales Family XIII. Incertae Sedis bacterium | reverse complement strand
CAGCTTATGAAGAGCCTCGACAAAATGGGTTATCGTACACCGACGCCGGTGCAACGTCTGGCCATCGAGCCGATGATGTCCGGGAAAGACATCGTCGTACAAGCGCCGACCGGTACAGGCAAGACCTGCGCATTCGGCATCCCCGTCATTGAAAGCATCGATACATCTGACAGCAACGTCCAAACGCTGATCCTTTGTCCGACAAGGGAATTGGCAATGCAGATCACGGAAGTGTTTCACAAACTCACGCTTTGCAAACCGGGTGTCAAAGCACTTGCAATCTATGGCGGTGCACCGATCAATCGCCAGATTCTGGCATTGAAGAAGCGTCCTCAGATCATCGTAGCCACACCGGGCAGAATGAAAGACCACATGAACCGTCGGACGATCAGGCTTGACCACATTCGGCAGGTCGTGCTGGACGAGGCGGATCTGATGCTGGACATGGGATTTCGCCCGGATCTGCAGGCGATTCTCGGAAACACGCCAAAGGATCGCCAAACCGTCATGTTCTCCGCCACGATGGCACCGGAAATCATGGACATCGCAAAGAACTATCAAAAAGAAATCAATCTTTTCCGGATCGAACAGAAGCAGCGCACCGCCGATACCGTCACGCAGTATTTCTCTAAGATTCCGGGCAACAAAAAAGAAGCGACGCTCGTTACATTACTACGGGATCAGAAGTTCGGCTCTTCTCTGGTATTCGTTTCCAGAAAGCACATGGCCGACAAGCTTGCGAAAACGCTAATTGCAAACAAAATCAATGCAGCGGCGCTGCATGGAGACATGAGTCAGAACAAAAGAGACGCCGTCATGCGGCGGTACCGGAACGGCGAGGTCAGCGTCCTCGTCGCGACGGACGTTGCCGCAAGGGGACTGGACATCGACAACATCGATGTCGTGGTCAACTTCGATCTGCCCCAAGACAGCAACAGCTATATCCACCGAATCGGTCGGACAGGAAGAGCGGAGGAAACGGGCATCGCCTATACCTTCGTGACCGATATGGAGCACGGAAAATTCAAATCGATGATTCGACGGACAAATACAGAAGTGCCGATGATCCGGCTTCGCTACGCCGATGATTTCGTTTCGCGGAGTCGGCAAGCGATCTGATACAAACAGACATTCGACACAACGCGTGTGATATAATGATCTTTATGTTGAAAAAGATCTCTTTTATTGTCGTCACCATATTGCTCTGCGGAGGGGTTCTTGCCGGATCGGCTCTTGTTGCGTTTGAAACCGCTCGGATCAGCGACACGATTGCCGGCGTCCCGGTCGAGGTTTCCCCCGAGTTCGGGCACGCAATCACGATCGATCTCGGCGCACCCGGCAGAATTATGCTGACGCCGTCCGACGCAGAACAGATCCAGCGCGAAGCATCTGATCTTTTTATTCAAACAAACATTTCGCTCGGGATTCAGTATCTACCGATCGGTGTGCGCATCCGGATTCTTGATATTTCTCCCACTTCAATGTTGAAAATAGTTGCGCCCGGCAGTGCTTCGTTCAAAAGCGATGATGTCGGTCAGCTTTTGGGTTCCTTTACAGGCGAATTTGACAGAATTGCCAAACGATTGAAAAGCGACATGCTCGACAGGTTCATTCTGTTCGCAGCGGGCGGTTTTGTTTTTCTTGCGATTCTATTTTATCTCCGAAGAAAAATCTCGTGGCGAAAATCCGCTGTCAGGCTCGCACTTGTCGCCGGTCTTTGCGTTTGCATCATCGTCTTCGGCGTCACTGCAGGGTTATCGTCCATCGTCGGTCACTCAGGGATCCCGGAAGATCTCGAAGAGCCTGCAAACAACATTGCCAATCCCCAAAGGTTTGTCCTGGATTTTGACATCGGGACCTTGGTCTTCGACGGTGTAATCAGCCTTGCCGCCGGCAAAATCAACGACGTCTACACGGATACGAGCCGGCGCGGTTGGGAATTTTCGGAAAAAGCGGTGCTTGGTGTCCGCGATGCCCTCTCGGATCCCGGCTATCACGAACGTTATCCCGAAGAAATGTTCATCCAAGTGACCGATATTCACGACAATCTTTACATGTATCCGGTCATCGCGCAGATCATCCGAGAAACCAAAGCGTCCTATGTCTTAGACACGGGCGACGTCACAAAGACGGGAAGCTCTATTGAAGGATACTTTGTATCCGAATATGTAAAGTCCCTTCAGGCTGCCGGCGTAAAAGAGATCTTCTACATCCGGGGAAACCACGATACCCTGACCACCGACCGGCAAATGGCAGACGCCGGCGCGACTGTGCTTGACGGCAGAACCGATATCACCGTTACACCGCTCGGGACGGTTATCGCCGGCTACGGAGATCCGCTTCATACGGAGTTTGCCGCCTCAATTCATACGGCTGAACGTACAGCGGCATTGACGGCGCTTGACAAAACCATTTTCGAAGATCTGAAATTCTATACGGAAGACGAAGAAAGTCCGGGCAATCGGGTCGATATCCTGATGACGCACAGTCCGAATGTCGGCAAATTGGCACGCGGAGCCGGACTCGCACGGATACAGCTTGCCGGTCATGAACACGTGCCGGAATTGATCATCACGCCGGGATCCACAACCCTGTTTAACGGAAACAATACGAACGGCGAAACGCAGACCGGGCAAAACGAGATGTTCGGCACCGGTGTCGGACCGATACGCAGACCGGTCACCGTCTTGATTCTGATGCGAAACCACTACACGGAGGATTTCAGATATTTCACCGTCACGATTCAGCCAAACGGCACGGTAAGCGCCTCAACGATAAAACGCCTGCCCTGAAACCGTTACGGCGCAGGGCGTTTGCAAATATTTTCCGCTTGCGATATGATTGAAAAAGCAACTTTTTCTGTTTAAATGAAAGGCGATCGGCATTAAACCATGGAACCCGTTTCAAAATATACACTATCTGTTACCGTTCCTGATCGGGACTGCGACTTCAAGGATCAGTTGCGGCTGAGCGCGCTGTTCGGCTATCTTCAGGACATCGCCGCACTGCACGCAAAAAATCTCGGGGCCAGCGTGGACAAGCTGAAGGAATCCTTCGACGTTGCATGGATTCTCATGCGGCTGCGCGTAGACATTCTGCGCATGCCGAAAAGGTATGAAGTCCTTACTGTCGAAACATGGCCCCAGAAACCCGCCACCTTATATGAGCGGGATTATCTGATCAAGAACGAAAACGGAGAGGTCCTCGTAAAGGGGGTCTCCGTCTGGATTCTGATGAATCTCGTAAAGCGCGAGATCGTGAAGGAAACGCTGCTCGACTATTCCCATATCAGAATCACTGAAGAACGTGCGATTGATTGCCGGCTCGGAAAAATCAGATCCGATGCGGAACTCCTGCCCGCCTTGGAAAAGAAGATCGAATACAGCGACCTCGATCGAAATCAGCACGTGAACAACACCAAATACATGGATTACGCGATGGATAGCATCGGTGCGGCAGGACTCGAAACCCAAGACGTGAAGCAGGTTGAAGTCAACTACGTGAACGAAACAAAGCTCGGCGAGACAATCATCATTTCCAAGGGTGTAAGCGTCTCGGAAAAGAACACTTTTTATATTGAGGGAACCATTGCGGAAGACGGTCGGTCCGCTTTTAAATCAAAGATCACCGTCGCATAAGCAAGTGCGTTGATTTTCACGCCGGAAAGTGCGATAATTTTCCGTGACCCTATAAAGTGGTAAGGAGAATGTAGCATTATTATGATTCTGACTGATTTACTGAAACAAAACGCCGAGCGTTGCGGCGATGATACAGCGCTTGTCGAACTAAACCCCATCCATGACGAAGTAAGAAATCTCGAATGGCAGGAATACGAACTCGTCGAAGCCGGACACGCGAAACACTTCCGAAGAACGTTGACATGGCAACAGTTTGACGACCGTGCAAACCAATTCGCAAACCTGCTGCGCGACAAGGGCATCCGGAAAGGCGATAAAGTTTCGATCCTGATGATGAATAGCATCGACTGGCTTCCGATTTATTTCGGAATCTTGAGGTCGGGTGCAATCGCCGTCCCGCTCAATTTCAGGTATACGTCCGAAGAGATTGCCTACTGTCTCGGCTTATCCGATGCTACTGTTCTGATTTTTGCTTCGGAATTCCTCGAACGTATTGGCGAGATCAGACACGAGCTGACGAAAATCCGCGAATTTATCTTCGTGGGGATGGATGTTCCGGATTATGCAAACAGTTACGAACGGTTGGTCAAAGACTATCCGGCAAATCCGCCCGAAGTCGAAATCCATGGGGACGATGATGCTGCGATCTACTTTTCATCCGGCACCACAGGATTTCCGAAAGCGATTCTGCATACACAGAACAGTCTCTTTTCCGCAGCAGTCACCGAATATAAGCATCACGGGCAGACAAAGGATGATGTCTTCATCCTCATTCCGCCGCTCTATCATACGGGTGCGAAGATGCACTGGTTCGGTAGCCTCATGTCGGGCAGTAAAGCGATTATCCTAAAGGGAACGAGCCCCAAATGGGTTCTCGAATCGGCATCGCTCGAAAAAGCGACCATCGTATGGCTGCTCGTTCCGTGGGCACAGGATATCCTCGATGCGATCGAATGCGGGGAAGTTGATTTGAACCAGTTTGATTTGAGTCACTGGCGGCTTATGCACATTGGGGCACAGCCCGTACCGCCAAGTCTCATCCGCAGATGGAAAAAACATTTTCCAAATCATGCTTACGACACCAATTACGGTTTGTCCGAATCCATCGGTCCGGGTTCCGTACATCTGGGCATCGAAAACATCCATAAGGTCGGCGCGATCGGAAAAGCCGGACATGACTGGCAGACAAGAATTGTAGATGAAGACGGTCGGGATGTAAAACGCGGAGATGTAGGCGAACTCATTTTAAAAGGTCCCGGCGTCATGAAGGAATACTACGGTGATCCCGAAGCAACCGCTCAAACGTTGAAAGACGGTTGGCTCTACACCGGTGATATGGCGATGGAGGACGAGGATGGGTTCATTTTTCTCGTCGACCGAAAGAAGGACGTCATTATTTCCGGAGGGGAGAACATCTACCCCGTCCAGATCGAAGACTTTCTCAGAAAGAACGAGAAGATCAAAGATGTCGCTGTCATCGGTATCGCAGATATGCGGCTCGGCGAGGTCGCCGCAGCGATCATCGAACTGAAGGATGGCGTCACCGCATCCGAAGCGGAAATAGAAGTGTTCATAAAAGAACTTCCTCGTTACAAAAGACCCCGTATGATCATCTTCGATAAGGTGCCGCGCAATCCCACCGGAAAAATCGAAAAGCCGAAGCTCCGTAAAAAGTACAATGCGGAGGAAATTGTCGCGAAAGCATCGGAAGTCGACCGCACCTAATAAAGCGATGCTGACGATACATTATTCCAGAGAGCATATAGACAAAGACAGATTTCTGTACGAGCGTATCGCTGTCACCCTCTCACACATCTCAACATCGCGCCTGAAGCGCTTATCGGGCAGGTCTTCCGCTACAGGCGGATTGCCGACCCGTGTGCTTCTGATCGTCCCCGAACAGTTCACGCTGCAGGCTGAAAGAAACGCTTTTGAATATACGGATGCAGAAGGGTTCATCGATCTGGACATTCTCAGCATGTCCTCGCTCGTGCGCCGGATTTTTGCGGAACGCGGCGGCGGAGCAACACCGTTTCTCGATCAATACGGCAAGTTCATGCTGCTTTCGCGGCTGATTTACCGCAGCAGGAACGATCTGCTTTCATTTCGAAATCTCGAACGTTCGGAAGCTTTCATCAATCGTATGAGCGACGTCATCGCAGACCTTAAAAATTCCTGCGTTTCTCCGGAGACCCTGAAAACCATCACGGAGAGCTTAGGCGACCCGTCGCTGCTCAAACGAAAGCTCACAGATGTTTCCGCAGTCTATGCGGCATATGAGGATGCGGTGTCAGGAAAATTCCTTGACATGCCGGACAGGTTGCACATGGCTGTCGATCGGATTGAAGCGTCGGCATTGATCGCGTCTTCTGAAATCTGGTTCTCCGGTTTCGATTCTTTTTCGCCGGCAATGCTGGAAGCGGTGAACGCCCTGATTCGAAAGTCCATTTCGGTGAACATCGTCCTGACTGCCGAGCCGGTAAATCCTTTTTTTTCTCTGACGAACGCGCTGATTGAAAAACTTCAGGCAGATGCGCACCAAGGCGGTTATGAATGCGGACTCTCCGCAATCCCGGAAACCTACATCCACCAAAAACCGGATCCGATGCTGAAGATCGAACAGGAATTATTTTCATACGGGCGCAGGGCGGAAGAAAAGAAGACCGAGAAGACCGAACCATCCCCCTTTGTCTCTGACTCACCGCGCCCGCCACTGCGGCTCGTTGCTGCTGCAAATTATTATGCCGAAGCGGAGACTGCCGCTGCGCAGATCGCGGAAATGCTTCGCGAAGAAGACCTCCGGTATAGAGATATCCTCGTGCTCTGCAATGATATGGATGCGCGCGCTTCCGTTATTCATCGCGTATTTTCCGAATACGGACTTCCGGTCTTTATCGACAAGCGGCGGGATATTTCTCAAAATCCCGTACTCCGGTTTATCCTTGCGTTGCCCGAAATTGCCGCAAACGGCAGAAAATACGAGGATGTTTTTGCACTTCTCAAGACAGGACTGACGCCCATCCCGCGCGCAGACTGGGAAGAGCTTGAAAATTATGTGATCAAATACAAAATCTCCGGCAAAAAATGGCGTAGCGAATTCACGCTCGGAAAAAGCGGGCAGGCGGCTTACGATGACGAAGAGTTCGCCCGCCTGAACGCTTCACGGATTCTTGTAAACGATTTGCTCGGAAGCTTTGAAGAAAGCTTCAAACGCGAAAAAACAGCAAAAGGCAGAACCGAAGCCTTGCTCCGGTTCTTAAACAAAGAGGCAAATATTTCGGAAGCCGCAGAAGCGTTGGCCGCCGGGCTCGAAGCGGAAGGTCGACTCGAAAACGCCCTCGAAGTCGCAGGGATTCCTCGGGTCTGCGAGGATATCTTGCTTCAACTGATCGAAGTGCTCGGCGATCTGCCGATGTCAATGGAAGAATACGCGATCGTTTTGCATGCGGGATTTTCACAGGTTCGCATCGGAATCCTTCCGCCGGCAATGGATCAGATCGTTGTCGGCACCATGCAACGGACAAGAACCGGAAAAACCAAAGTCCTCTTCGTCCTCGGCGCAAATGACGGCGTGTTGCCCGCTGAAAATGCGGATGACGGCGTTCTCAATGAAGATGAAAAGCGTCTGTTGTCGGATCGCGGACACGATATCGTCAGAAGCGCGGATTTCATGCGCGCGGAAGAGCAGCTCGCAATTTATCGAAATCTCTGTAAACCGCAGCAATTTCTTTACATGAGCTACGCTGTCAGCGACGGAGACGGCAAAGAGCTTCGTCCTTCTCTGATCTTCGAGAGAGTACGACGATTGTTCCCGGAAGTTCCGGTCGAAAAGGATATTCTGAGCGCGGCAGATCTTTATACGGATTCCGACAAAGCACGCACCCTCATTCAGGCGAAAGAGGAAACGCTGCATCATCTGACCGACAATCTGCGCAGGTGGATCAGCGGTGAATTCATGCCCGCTGTTTGGGCTGATGTGTGGCGCTGGTTTGTCAAGTACGATCCGGAAAGGCTTGCGGGTATTCGCGCCGGGCTGAATTTCCGAAATAGAAACGACCACGTTGAAAAAGAATCGATCGAAAAGCTGTACGCGTCAGCCGATATCGTCCAGACCTCTCCGTCTGCGCTGGAACGATTCAGCCGCTGCCCTTTTTCGTGGTTCCTCGGAAGCGGAATCCGTCTCGGTGAGCGTCGTATTCACGAAATCGATTCACGCAGCATCGGCGATCTGGCGCATCTTGCGCTCATGCGGTATGGGATGGAGATGTGTGAAGACGCTGTGTCCGTAAGCGATCCCGCTTCACAATGGCAGTTGCTTGACGAAGCAGCCTGCAGAGACAAAGCCGGCAGGATCTTCGATGAGACCTTATCCGGTTTTCAGGAAGGACTGCTCGAAGGCGGCGGTTATGAACGCTATAAATCCGAACGGATCCGGCACATCGTTTCGGATGCGGCATGGGCGCTGACAATGCAGACAAAAGCCGGCGGGATCGATTCGATGCTTTTTGAAACAAGCTTCGAACCGGGCGGCGTGTTTCCGCCGATCGAATCCACCATCAACGGAAAGAATTTTCAGGTTCGCGGCAGAATCGACCGGGTGGACGTCTATCCCGGCGGTTATGCGCGGATCATCGACTATAAAACCGGCGCCGAGTCTTTCAGCGCAGCGGATGTCTTAAACGGCTGGCAACTCCAGCTGATGATTTATCTGAAAGCGGCGTCCGAATCTTTCAAGCCGGCGGGCATCTTTTACTTTAAACTCGCAGAGCCGCGCATCAACGACAACGGAAAGACCGATGTTGCCGAAGCTGCCGCAGACGCTTTTAACCTCGATGGTGTTTACCTAAACGATCCTGCGCTCGTAGCGCTGCTCGGCGCATCTGGCAAGGGAAAAAGCGCGATAGAACCGGCAGATTTTGCCGCGCTCCGACAGTCGGCAGACATCCTGATCGAGGATCTGCTGACGCGCATTGCGGACGGTGAAATCGCTGCCCGGCCGATGACCGCGCGGCATTTAAAAACCGCTGACGGTAAAAACAAGACGGCCTGTACTTATTGTCGCTATCGGGGCATCTGCAATTATGATAAAATATTCGAATAAAGCGCGATTTACCTCCTGTCAACCGGATTGCAGGAATCGCCCTATTTGAAATCTACATATATATTATATATTTCTGCGTTCGGTGTTTTAAAAACAAGCTTTCTGGGTAAAAATGAAAAAGCAAGCGGTTAGATCAGAGAGGTAATTACAATGGACGCAAATGAAAAAAAGAAAATCATCCTGGTAGACGACAACATCGCAAATCTGACACTCGGGAAAAAGGTACTCAAGGATCAATACGAGGTATTCACCGTACCCTCGGCGGAAAAACTGTTTCAGTTGCTCGGCGTGATCACGCCGGATCTGATTCTACTGGACATTGAAATGCCGGGCGTCAACGGCTATGCCGCGCTGCGCAAACTAAAAGAGGACAATGCGGATTTCGATATCCCGGTGATCTTCATCACCTCTCTTACGGATTCAGACAGTGAATTTGAGGGATTGTCCCTGGGCGCTGCGGACTATATCGCAAAGCCTTTTTCACCGCCGCTCCTGATCAAGCGAATCGAAAACACGATCAAACTTGCCGATCAAAAAATCGAGTTGAAGAAGTTCAACGAACATTTACAGGAGATGGTTGAGAAGAAAACAGAACAGGTTCTCGAACTGCAGAGCGCCATTATGAGCACGCTTGCCGAAATGGTGGAGTTCCGCGACAACATCACCGGCGATCATGTCGGCAGAACGGTCAAATACCTCAAGGTGCTGATCAACGGAATGAAAGGGAAGGGCGTCTATCGAGAAGAGATGGACAGCTGGGATTTGAATTTTCTCCTGCCGTCGGCACAGCTTCACGACATCGGAAAAATCGCCATCAGCGACCTCATCTTAAACAAGCCCGGCAAACTCACCGATGAAGAGTTTGCGATCATGAAAAAACACCCATCGATCGGCGTCGAAGTGATTCACCGTATCGAAGAACAGACCACGGAGGATGATTTCCTCGAAAACGCGAAGATTTTTGCACAGACGCATCATGAAAAGTGGGACGGCAGCGGTTACCCCGACGGATTAAAGGGAGAAGATATTCCCTTGCTCGGCAGACTTATGGCGGTTGCAGATGTGTACGACGCGCTGATCTCGAAGCGCCCATACAAGGAGCCAATGTCTCCGGAGAAAGCAAAAATGATCATTGAAGAGGGTAGCGGTACGCACTTTGATCCGAAACTCGTAGCCGTCTTTCTGGAAGTATCGGATGATTTCGCAAAGATCGCAGAAAATCAATAGACCTTCCGCTTTGTTCGCCTGATTACACGACGTTGCCTTCTTAATTATACGACGGCTTTTTACGAAAGCGAAAACCCGCCAGACCTTGAAATATCAAGGCTGGCGGGTTTCATTTTGCCTACGAAATGAGCGACGGATGCGTAAATCAAAGCGCGCGATCGGAAGCCTTGGAGGACGCCCTGTACAACATTAAAAAATACGCCAAAGTGTTTAATATTATTTGACAGTCATTTGTTTTTTGTGCTGAAAAATCGAATTAAAATCACTTCCTCACATAAATATCATTCTAAAATGTTTAGATTTTTAGAATCTTGGGTATGAATATATTAGGAAGCTGCAGCGTTGCAGCTTTAAGCATCTTATAGAACAGCTTTAAGTATCTTATAGAACAACCGGGGGGAGCCATAAACTGAGCGTCTGTATTTCACAAAAACAACATATAAAAGCAAAACTGATCGCACACATTCTGTCCGTAACGATCCTGTTTTCGGTCGTCGTCTTCATCCCTACCGCGATCTTCGGCGACGAAGCCGAAATGTCGGCCGGTGAAACAACGGAGCAGGCTATTTCCGAACAGGAAACGGAACAGGATGGTTCTGAATCGGATGCCGAGAATGGAACAGAAGAACCGGATGCACCAAACCCGGGCGCGGATGAAACAGAGGAAGTCTCGGACGCGGATGCGGATGCGGAAGATGAAACATCCGAAGCGGAGGATCCGGAAGACGACTCTGATCTATCCGACGTACAAAAACCCATAAGAAGCCTGTTTGCAGACATCGTGAGCGGCAGCCTCATCCGGGCGATGGGCGCGCAGGCGAACATCCCCGATGACGCACAGCTGTCATATCCCAATAAATCTGCCCCCGGCTATGACGCGTTGCAGTACCCGCAGGATCCGAACCCGGGCTACGTCCGTATGGCGAAAAGCGCGGAATGGACAGACGAGGAGAACGGTCTGGCAGAAGTCACGTTCAATCTCTGGGGAAAGCCGATGGACACCGCTTCGGATATCATCATCGTACTCGATGTGTCAGACAGTACCGTCTGGAACCCGGGAACTACGAATGTTCAGGATTATGCGACAATACCGCAATACTTTTGCCCATACGATGGTGTACAGCTTAAGGATACCCCGACCCCGGAATGGAAACAGTTCAGTTTTACTATGTCACAACGAGGCATGCGTCTCAGTGCATCAAATATGGACGGAACACCTCATGTACACCCAGATGTGAAAACAGTGCCCGGTCCCAACGCAAACTACCCCGGTACTTGGTACATGGATTTGCCGGTTCTTCCGCCACTGAACACGCTACTCAGCGCCGAAAAAGGTGCCACCAATCATTTCGTTGATATCGCTGCAGCAAACAGCGGCAATCGTCTTGCATTGGTTACATTTGCAAGTACGGCTACTGTCGCGGCTCAGCTTGGCAGCACCACAGAGACATTGCATAACGCTATTATGGATGCAGCTCCCGGCGGCGAAACGAACTATACGGATGCATTTTTAAAGGCAAAATCAATTATTGATGGGAGGACAGGCGCGGATAGCTCCCGTCCGACGACGATTCTGTTCGTTTCTGACGGTCAACCCAATCTACCATCGGGCAATATCTCCGACTATGAATCTACAGTTAGCACGCTCAAAAGTAATGGTGTGAAGATTTACTCGGTTGGTATCGGAGTAGGCGCACAAGCGGTAGCGATTCTTAACGGGATTCAGAATGCCGGATCGTGGAACATAGCCGCAGCCGAACTTCCCGCAATATTAGAAGAAATCTCAAACAAGATGATATCCGCCGCAACAAACGCCAATCTCGCAGATGTGATCAACGCGCAGTACTTCCATGCAAACGGAACGCCGCAGGTCAGTCAGGGGACGGCGACACGAAGTGGAAATAATGTCAACTGGAACGTGGGTGAAGTCCCGAGCAATGGGTATGCCACCATTACGATTCCCATCAAGCTAAACGATGGCGTGACAGACCATGTGCTCCCGACAAACAGCGGCGCAGCCTCTCTTACCTATAAGAATTTTAACGATAAGAATTGTGAAATACTTGTCGATACGCCCATATTGCTCCACCCCAGCACAGCCATCAGACTCGAGTACTATCTTGTGAACGATGCCGGGGAGGCAATAAACACTGCAGGCACAGTTCTTAATGATCTGAGCAACCGAATTATATTAAAACCATCCGACTACCTCGATCAGAGTGGAAATATCGTCTCCGGTGCGCAGGTTCTTGAGCAGGGTCATACCTATACGATCAATGGTTTTCAGGAACGGTTCGTAATAGACGGGCAGTGGTATGAATGGGTGCCGGCGTCAGCAAATCATGGCGGCTGGAACTATCATAACGGAATCGTTGCAAGCGGCTCTGTAACCAAATTCTTCGGGTTTAAGAAAATCCCTACGCCGGTACTCGTGCCGCCCTCAGACTGCGACAAAAATATTTTCAATACCGCATCGAGTGCTTTCGAAAAAAGCTACACGATCACAGACCGCACAGAGGTCGTACGCTATCAGATCAGCACGACGCTGCCCGCGGACGTAAGCGCATATACATCCATGGAGATTCAGGATCTGATGCCTGCGAAGCTTGAGCTGTCAGACACAGCCGCAAACGCAGTGAAAGTCTATGCGGGTAATACGGATGTCACAAACAAAGGCACCATAACGGTCACGCCCAACCAGGACGGCAGCAGCATCGTAAGTTTCAAATTTAATCATGCGAGCGACATAGCGACCCTCGATAAGACGATCCGCATGGAAATCCTTGCAAAGATAAAAGATACAGTGACCGATGCCGAGCTCGCAGACGCGATCAAAAACACAGGCGGTATCATCGTAAACAACGGTACCCCCCTAGATACGCCTGAAGCGGAGCTCATCGTCAAGTTGGCGAAGAAAGTACCGTTTAGGTTCACGAAGGTAAAAGCCTCGGATTCATCGCCGCTGCCGGATGCAGCGTTCATGCTCTATGTATGCAGCAACGAGGCTCATACGCAGCCCGGAGATCACGATGCCTTTGACCCGGACACGGCAACATGCTGGGTGTCAGTCTCCTCCGGTGACGTGGCCAGTGACGAACAAGGCCTCGTTGATTTCGGGAACATTGAAAGCGGCCAGTATCTGCTTCTTGAGACAAGCGCCCCGGACGGCTATGAGTGCCCGCTCGGTTGGTGGATCATCTCCGTAGACGCGGATGATGAGCATCCGATCACCTCGATCACTGCCGAGGGGCCGCTGATGCCGCCCGCTTTTATCGCAGATACAGGCAACACGAACCTCAGGTTGCCAAATTACAAGACGACGGTACTTCCGCTTACAGGCGTCCTTCCCCGAGATCTTTCCATCCTGACGGTCGGCGCCGCGATGATCTTCGGGCTGGCAGCGCTCGTCTTCCTCTCGGGACGCCGCCGCGATCCTGCGCTGATAAAGCGCATTGTACGCACCGTCCTGATGACAGCCCTTGTCGTTGTGCTCACTTGCGTTGCAGCAGATCCCGATGTCTACGCTGATGTTCCGACGTCAGGGAGCATCACGATACACAAGCATGCAGTGCATGACACCTCGGAGTCCGGTCTGCGTCCCGGCACGGGGACTGCGCAGGACGTCTCCAAGCTGCCCGTAGAGGCGAACCCGATGCCCGGCGTTGATTTTACGGTAGAGAAGGTCTTGATCGATCCCACGCCGGATACAAAGGATGATGTCGTATTCACCTACGGCGGCAAATCCTATATAGCAGATGGCAGCGGTGCTTATGCGCCGCAGACGATCGCGACGGACGTGAACGGAGAAGCGGTGTTCGGCGGGTTGCCGTTAGGGATTTATCTGGTCAGTGAACAGGGCGCGCAGTCGCCGTTCTTGGTGGAGATTCCCACCGTCGTGCCCGGAGCAGGCGGATCCGTACTTTACGATATAGAGGTCTACCCGAAAACGTTTCAGCCGGATCCCGATGTTGAACCTGCGGGAGAACCCCCCGGCGATGAACCTGCCGATGATGTGCCGCAGCAACAAGTGCACAAAAACACGGACATACCCAAAACAGGGGATTCCTTTCCGATTCTAAGCATCCTCATCGCGATGGTGATCGCAGGTATTGTTTTGATCCTGCTGCTTCTGTATAGGAGACCACGCCCGGAGGAAAAGCCGGATCACAGCGCAAGGGCAGGTCCCTGATGCATCGATGCAATAAGCCGTTAGAAAATGAAAGTTATTTCAAATAAGTGAGCGTTAGAAAAAAGGAGAACGAAAATGAAAGCTATTACGAGAAAACCTTTGACAAAGAGGATAGGGATCTTCGCGGTGATCTTCGCTATGATCCTGACGTTGAGTGCGCCGATGACGAGTTTCGCGGATCCTGGACCAACCATCCCGAACGGAACGACGGAGGGATCCATCACGATTCATAAGTTGGATCAGGGAACTTCGACGCCCATACCCGGAAACGGTACGACACAGCAGATTCCGACAGGAGCGAATCCGCTAAACGGCGTCACATTTGACTACATCAAAGTTGTTCCGCAGGGAGATGCCAACAAAACCGGCAATGTGCTGTTTACAAGCGACAACGTGGACTACTATAAAGATAGCACAGACGTAACCGGTTCAGGTACGACAGCAGATCTGTCCGGCGCAGGTCACGGCGACGGCGCAATATATTGGGACAGTCTCCCCTTGGGACTTTATCTGATCCATGAGACGCCGCTGAACGGCTATACACAGGTCAGTGACTTTATCGTGAGCATTCCGACGACGATCCACGGAAGTGGCGAAGACACGCTTGAGTTCGACGTACAGGTCTATCCTAAGAACTCAAATATCGGAATTGAAAAAGGCGCTGCAGATCCGGCTGATACGACTCCCGCTGACGGAACCGATCTTACAGACAGCCTGCCGGTAGCTGTAGGCGATACGGTCGATTGGTTCATCACCTCGCAGATACCATCCGGATATGCATATGTGGCGGGCAAGACGGCCTACGCGGTGACAGACGCTCCCAGCACAGGTCTTCAGTTTACAGGCGCTCTCGAAGTGCGTCTCAATCCTACCGTTAAAGGTGCCAATGATGGAACACCACTTGCACTCGGGACAGACTATACCGTAGATCCTGCAGCGGGACCCTATACGGATGGCGGTGATGTGACGATCACCTTTACACCGGCTCGTTTGGCTTTGTTTAATGCCGGCGACACGATTCAGGTCAAGATTTCAACCGTGGTTTTAGATTCGGCAGTGATCGCCACGGGCATCGTCAATGAAGCCGGTCTCGAATATTCAAATAAAGATGGCGACAAGTATACCTCGGACACAGGCGACGACTCACCAAAGGTTTTCGTGGGTGGACTAAGCTTGATTAAAGTAGACGGCGAAAAGAGTACCGCTCTCGGCGGCGCAAAATTCAAGTTGGTCGAAAAATCCAGTGCCATTTTTGACGACGATTTAGCACAAAACGGTTACTTTAAAGTCGGCGGCGTTGATGCTGTAGCGACCAGTGGAAATGACGGGTATTTCGAGTTTAAGCATCTCCCCTACGGTTTGATCGACGAGGAAGCCGCTACTGCCACAGGAAAAGATTACTGGCTCGTAGAAATCGATGCGCCCAGCGGTTACCGCCTTATTGGCACACCGATTGTTGTGACCGTCGACGGCGATAGCTACAATGATGCGCTGACACTTGCTACAGCTACGAACGATCAGATCATCGAAAACTTCCCGGGCTTCGAGTTCCCGCTCACCGGCGGTATGGGCACCCTCATCTTCGTGGTCGGCGGCATCGTGCTGATCGGTCTCGCCGGTATCGTGATCGCCTCGACGAGCCGCAGAGGCAAAGCGCAGAAAGACGCCCGGTAAGCGACGATGAAAAACCGGATCTTTCCAATTATAATCGTATGCATCTTGCTTCTGGCAGGCGTCTGCGTGTTGGCATACCCGTGGTTTTCAAACTGGTATGCCACGCGCGGGAATGCGAAGCTCATTGAAAGCTACGATCGAACTGTCGAGGGTATGTCTGAAACGCAGGTCGGAACAGAATTTGACAAGGCGGCGCGATACAACAGGCGTCTGGATGGGGTTTTACCGGTTGATCCCTTTTCGGCAATCGGTGCGTTTCCGTTTGACGACTACAAGGACATCCTCGATGTGGATCATAACGGGGCGATGGGCTATCTCGTGATCCCCAAAATCGGCGCACGGCTTCCGGTCTATCACGGCGTGACGGACGAGGTGCTTGAACGCGGCATCGGTCACATCCCCACGACAGCGCTTCCCGTCGGTGGCGAAGGTACGCACAGCGTACTCGCGGGACATCGCGGACTGCCCGGTTATGAACTTTTCACGAAACTCGATGTGATGCAGGTCGGCGACCTCTTTCAGTTCAATGTCCTCGGCAGGACGCTCACCTATACGGTGGACGACGTTTCCGTGGTACTGCCCGATCAGACGGATGCGCTGATACCCGTACCCGGCAAGGACTACGTGACGCTTGTCACCTGTACGCCGCTCGGCATCAACAGCCACAGACTGCTCGTCCGCGGTATTCGCAGCGCAAATCCGGATCCGGAAGATGCAGCGCTTACAACACATACGGATCTGTCCGTCTGGCAGCGGCAGTCACTGATCGCCGGCGGGATCACGGCCGCAGTCATGGGCGGCGTGATCTTCCTGATCCTCATCGTTCGCAGACGTCGTCGAAAGGAGGATGCGCATGATTCGTAAGCTGATTGTGCTCGTGCTCGTGCTGACCGGCGCTGCGCTGCTATCCTACCCGTGGTTTTCAAATTGGTACGCGGGGCTGGGTAGCCAGAAAGTGATCGAAAACTATCAAGAGACGGCAAATGCGCTGGATCAGACACGCGTCAGCATGGAACGCGCGCGCGCAGACGCGTATAACCAGAGTCTCAGCGGTCTCTCCGTGCAGGATCCGTTCGTCCTCGGTTCCGGTTCGGCACTTCCGAGCGACTATGATGCGCTGCTCGATCCGAACGGTTCGGGTGTGATGGCTGTGCTGAAGATTCCCAAAATCGATCTGAAGATCCCCGTCTATCACGGCGTTTCGGATCAGGTTCTCGAACATGGCATCGGTCATATGCCGACGACGGCATTCCCTGTCGGCGGCAGAAGCACGCACTGTGTTTTGGCAGGTCACCGGGGGCTCCCCAGCCAGGAACTTTTCACGCGTCTGGACGTTCTTGAGATCGGCGACGAATTCTATCTGGATGTCCTGGGGCAGATATCCGCATACCGGGTCGATGACATAAGAACCGTGGCACCGGAAGATACGGATATGCTGAGACCGGTGCCGGACGAGGACTACGTGACGCTCGCTACCTGTACGCCGCTCGGCATCAACAGCCATCGCTTGCTCGTCCGCGGCACGCGGATTCCATATGTGCCGGAGCGGGAACAGCAGGTGACCGCACGTACCGGACTTTCAACCTCCGAGATTCAATTGATCCTCGGCGCGTCGATCGCGTTCGTCGTGATGGGATCCATCATCATCATGACGGCGAGGCGCAGACCGTCGTATTCCACGCATCGATCTCCGTCCTGAACCACGCTGCGACTTCGTCAAAGCCCTCGCCGGTCTTAGCGGAAACCTTCATAATTTTGATACCGGGATTGCGTTTTCGGACGCGCGCTTCCACAGCGTCAAAATCAAAGTCAAAAAGGCTGATGGTGTCAATCTTGTTGATGAGCAGCAGATCGACCTTCGAAAACATGAGCGGGTATTTCAGCGGCTTGTCGTCGCCCTCGGGCACGCTCAGGATCATCATGTTCTTTGAGGCACCTGTATCGAATTCAGCGGGACAGACGAGGTTGCCGACATTTTCTAAAATCACGAAGTCGAGTCCCTGCATCTCGGGACTGTCCGCGCCCTGACGCGTCATCTCGGCGTCAAGGTGGCACATACCGCCCGTATGGATCTGAATCACAGGGATGCCGGCATCGGCGACGGTCTGCGCGTCGACCGCAGAATCGATGTCCGCTTCCATAACGCCGATTTTATATGCATCTTTCAGTTTTTCGGCGATGCGCAAGACGGACGACGTCTTTCCGCTTCCCGGAGACGACATGAGATTGATGAGAAACGTCTTCCGCTGCTTCAGGTCTGCGCGGAGTTTGTCCGCCTCAAGGTCGTTGTTCTCATATACGCTCTTTTTAATTTCTAAAATTCTGATAGTGTTCATGTTCTATTCCCCTTGTGGTTTCGGGACAATTGGATATGCATTCAATTCCTCTAATATGCCGAGCAGGTCTTCGGCTTTTTCTATGATATAGTCCGGTGCGTCTTCTCCGCTGCGCGCTTCCGGCGGTACGGCGAGCGACCAGTCTACGAGAACCGGAACAACGTAGGCATTTCTTGCACACTGAATGTCGTGCTTCGTATCTCCGACCATGATCGCCTGCTCCGGTTTCTTCTCAAGCTGACTGAGCGCAAGCAAAATCGGTTCGGGATCGGGCTTCGGTTTCTCGGTGTCCCGAATGGTGACGAATGCCGTGACATAATCAAATAGCCCGAACTTTTCCAGGCCGATCTTTGCTGAATGATAGAGGCGGGAAGTCACAATGCCGATCGCATACCCCTGTGTTTTAAGCGTTTTGAAAAGATCCAAAATTCCGGGAAACAGCGTGATCGTCTCTTCGTAATATCTTTCCTGATATTCGCGATACGCAGCGACCACCCCTGCGGAGGGACCATCCGGAAAAAAACGATCGACTGTACCGAAGATCGGTTCGCCATAAGACCGAAGAATCTCTTCCTCGTCTCCCTCTTTCCCCGTAAACATCACAAACGCGTGCTGCCAAGAACGCAGAATCAGTTCGTTCGTGTCCATGATCGTTCCGTCAAAGTCAAATAGTACAGTGTCGATTTTCTTCATTTGAATCCTTATATGTGCGCCGACAAATTAAGCGTTTTACTTGCGTTTCAGCATTTCGTTGATAAAAAGATCCAGCTCTCCGTCCATCACCGCCTGCACATTTCCGTTTTCAGCGTCGGTACGGTGATCCTTCACGAGCGAGTACGGATGGAAGACATAAGAGCGGATCTGGCTGCCCCAAGCGATCTGTCCGTAGTCGCCCTTCAACTCGTCCAGATTTTCCTTCTGCTCCCGTTTCGCGAGCTCGTAGAGCCGTGATTTCAAAACGCGCATTGCGACCTCTTTATTCTGGTGCTGCGAACGCTCATTCTGACAGGTGACGACGATGTTCGTCGGCAGGTGTGTGATGCGGATGGCAGAATCGGTCTTGTTTACATGCTGCCCGCCCGCACCGCTGGAACGATAGGTATCGATGCGAATGTCTTCGGGATTGATCTCGATGTTGATGTCATCGTCGATCTCGGGCGTTACCGCGACGGACGCAAACGAGGTGTGCCGCCGCGCGGATGAATCGAATGGGGAGATGCGCACAATGCGATGCACTCCCTGTTCGTTTTTCAAATACCCGTAGGCGTTTTCGCCGCTTACAAACACGCGAGCACTCTTGATTCCCGCGACCGTATCATCCTGCAGATCGAGGATCTTGGTCTTATACCTGTGGCGCTCCGCCCATCGCAAATACATGCGCAGAAGCATTTCTGCCCAATCCTGCGCATCGGTACCGCCCGCACCGGCGTTGATCTCAAGATATGCGCTGTTTGCATCATACTCGCCGTCGAGCAGGGTTTTGATCCGAAGTGCTTCCAGATTCTTTTTCCATTGGTCATAACCGGACTTAATTTCCGAAACGAGCGATTCGTCGTCCTCTTCCTCGGCCAGCGAAATCATGATTTCGACATCCTCGAATTCCTGAGCAAGACCTTCGTAACCGCTGATGCGTTCCTCGACGATCTTCTTTTCCTTCAGAAGTTTCTGCGCGGATTCGTGATCCTCCCAAAAATTCGCCTGTTCGCTCTTTTGCTTCATCTCATCAAACTGCGCCCTGAGCACCTCAAGCCCGAGGGACTCCTCGAACGCTTTAAGCGCCGTACGTGCGTCGTTCAGTTCATACTTTATCTGATCAAGTTCTATCATTATTCGTTCTTTCCATGGCAGTTCTTGTATTTCTTCCCGCTTCCGCACGGGCACGGATCATTGCGTCCCACTTTTTCGTCGGTACGGCGCACGGTCTGCTGTGTCTTCTCACGCTCCGGCACCTTGGTCTGCTGCGGCAGTTCCCCGCCGCCGCCCGTCGTATTTGCATACGAACCGGCACCTTCTTCTTTGATCTCTTTTCCGCCGGAAACGTTGATGACCTGCTTGCGTTCCGTCTTTGTTTCAACCGTGACATTATAGCAGAACTTGACCGTATCCTCTTGGATCGACTCGGTCATCAGTTCGAACATGTCGAAACCTTCCTGTGCATACGCTGCTGCCGGATCCTGTTGACCGATCGCGCGAAGTCCGATCCCATGGCGCAGTTGATCCATCGCATCGATATGATCCATCCACTTGCTATCGATGACCCGCAGTAGAACCATGCGTTCCAGATCGCGCAGGACGACCGCTCCGATTTCTTCTTCTTTCTGTGCATACAGTTTTGCGAAATCGTCATAGATTTCCTCTTTCAAGATGTCCGGCGTAAGTGCCGCAAAATCGCTGTCATCATATTTTTTGCTTCTGTATGAACGACTGATCTGACGAAGTGCGGTGTCGAGACTGTTGAAATCCCATTCCTCTGCAAACTTCGATCCCATGACCGCATTCTCGACCGCCTCGTCGACCAGACCTTCGCACATGCCGAGAATTCGTTCGTGCATATCGTCGCCGGAAAGCACTTTGCGGCGATCCCCGTAGATGACCTCCCGTTGTTTATTCATGACGTTATCGTACTGCAGAACATATTTTCGAACCGAGAAGTTTCGACCTTCAACCTTCTTTTGCGCATTTTCAATCGACTTTGTCAGAAGCCCTGCTTCAATCGGTTGACCTTCCTCAACACCGAGCCTTTCGACGATCGTCTGCATGCGTTCGCCGCCGAACAGCCTGAGCAATTCATCTTCCATCGAGATGAAAAACTGCGTGCTGCCGGGATCGCCCTGCCGACCCGCACGACCTCTGAGCTGATTGTCGATACGTCTTGATTCGTGACGTTCGGAACCGATGATGCGAAGCCCGCCCAGTTCAACGACCTGACGTTGTTCGTCCGCGCGCTCCTCCTTATATTTCTTAAGAAGTTCGTTATATTTTTCACGAGCCGTCCGCAGTTCATCGGTATCGAGGGGGACGAAGCTGGATGCATATGAAATTGCAAGTTCGTCGTAGCCTGCCTTGCGCATTTCTTTTTTCGCTTCAAAGTCCGGATTTCCGCCGAGGATAATGTCGGTGCCGCGACCGGCCATATTCGTTGCGATCGTGACCATGCCGAGGCGTCCGGCTTCCGCGACGATCTCCGCTTCCTTCTCATGCTGTTTGGCATTCAGCACGTTGTGCTTGACGCCGCGTTTCTTCAACAGCATGGCGATGGTTTCCGATTTTTCGATGGAGATTGTACCGACGAGTACGGGCTGCCCTGTCTCATGGGCTTCCACGATGCTCTCCACGATCGCCGTAAACTTTCCCTTCTCCGTCGAATAGATCGAGTCTTGGAGATCCTCTCTGACAATCGGTCTGTTCGTCGGAATGACGACGACATCCATATTGTAAATATCGCGGAATTCATCTTCCTCGGTCTTTGCCGTACCGGTCATGCCCGCGAGCTTCTGATACATGCGAAAATAGTTCTGGATCGTGATCGTTGCAAGCGTCTTGGACTCCTGCTTTACCGTCAGACCTTCCTTCGCTTCGATTGCCTGATGGAGTCCCTCGCTGTACCGCCGTCCGAACATGAGCCGTCCGGTGAACTCATCAACGATGATGATCTCTCCGTCCTTCACGACGTAATCGACATCGCGTTTCATGAGATTGCGCGCCTTCAGCGCCTGGTTGATATGATGGTTGAGTTCCATATTCTCGGGATCCGAAAAATTGTCCACCTTGAAATATTTTTCTGTTTTTTCGACGCCTTCCTCTGTAAGCGCGATGGTCTTATCCTTCTCGTCCATCGTGAAGTCGGCTTCAATTTTCAAAGAGGCGACATACTTGTCTGCCGTCTTGTACATGTCTGTAGATTTATCTCCGGCACCGGAGATGATCAGCGGTGTCCGCGCTTCGTCGATGAGAATGCTGTCCACTTCGTCGACAATCGCAAAATTCAGTTCGCGCTGCATGAGATTTTCTTCATAAATCACCATGTTGTCGCGCAGATAGTCAAAGCCAAATTCATTGTTTGTGCCGTAGGTGATGTCCGCCTGATACGCGGCTTTGCGCTCTTCGTTTGTGATGCCGTGAATGACGCAGCCGACCGAAAGTCCGAGGAAGGTGTAGAGTTTTCCCATCCACTCCATATCGCGCTTTGCGAGGTAATCGTTGACCGTAATGACATGAACACCTTTGGCAGACAAAGCGTTGAGATATGCGGCGAGGGTCGCGACGAGGGTTTTTCCTTCACCGGTTTTCATTTCGGCGATGCGACCCTGATGCAGTGCGATACCCCCGATGACCTGCACGCGGAAGTGCTTCATGCCAAGACTCCGCCATGCGGCTTCCCGGCATACCGCAAAAGCTTCGGGCAAAATGTCATCGAGTTCTTCACCGTCTTCAACGCGTTTTTTAAATTCCGAAGTCTTGTCCTTCAGCTGTTCATCGCTGAGCGTTTCGGTCTCGGATTCAAGCACCATAACTTGGTCTGCGATTTTTTCAATTTTGCTGACCTCCCGTTTGTTTAAATCGGGAAGGATCTTATCAAAAAGTCCCATATCACTCCTCTTCTCTGCCTGTCAACGCTTCACTCATTTGCGAACGCGTCGTAGATCGCTCGAATCGCCGTTTCGAAATCGTTGTTTTCGACACCGATGATGATATTCATTTCGCTGCTGCCCTGGTCGATCATGCGTACGTTTACGTCGGCTTCGTAAAGTGCGGTGAAGAGCTTTGCTGAAACGCCCTTTCTTGCCGCCATGCGGCTTCCGACAGTCGCAATCAGCGCCATTTTTTCGAAGACTTCCACCGTATCCGCCTGCGTCTTTCGTTCGATATCCTCGATGATGTCTCCGAGCTTATCATCCAGATATTTATCTGCGATTACGATGGATACCGTATCAACGCCGCTCGGAATGTGCTCAATCGGGATACCGTAATCCTCCATGATGCTGAGAACCCTTCGAATGAAACCCGTTTCCGAACTCATCATGTTCTTATAGATCGCGATAACCGTGAAATCCTTGCTGCCCGCGATGCCGGTGATGATCCTTCCTTCCGTCTCTTTTTCCCCTGCAACGATGAACGTGCCGCGCTCGGTGGGCGCGTTTGTGTTGCGGATGTTGATCGGAATCCCCGCAAGGCGTGCAGGGTAGATCGCGTTCTCGTGCAAGACGGAGGCGCCCATGTAGGACAACTCCCGAAGCTCCTTATATGAAATCTGATCGATCGCCTTCGGGTTTTTGACGATCCTCGGATCCGCCACGAGAAAACCCGATACGTCTGTCCAATTTTCGTAGACGTCGGCAGAGATCGCCCGCGCCACGATCGCACCCGTGATATCCGAGCCGCCCCGTGAAAACGTTTTGATCTCTCCGTTCGGAAGCGAACCATAGAAGCCGGGAATCACACCGCGCTCATGCTTTTCAAGTTCGGCAGCAAGCGCTGCATTTGTTTCTTCTGAGAGAAAACGTCCCTTCTCATTAAACAGGACGATCCCCGCCGCATCAATGAAATCGATGCCGAGCAGGGCGGCGAAGATCCGACCGCTGAGGTACTCTCCCCGGCTCGCAAGATAATCCTTCGTTGCACCTTCTTTTAATTTTTTTTCGATAACGTCAAACGCGGCTGTGATGCCGGCGTCAATTCCGAGTGCGCGTTCTATATCGATGAACCTGTCTTTGACAACCTGAAAGATCTGTTCGTACGGCGCATTTTGTTCCAGATGTGTAAAGAGCAGAAGCAGCAGATCCGTGATCTTGTTGTCCGCATCAAAACGTTTCCCGGGTGCCGACACGACGATGAATTTTCGGTCAGCGTCCGCCTCGATGATCTCCTGCGTCTTTTTTGCCTGAATTGCATCGGCGACAGATGTGCCGCCGAATTTCGTTACGATAATCCCCATTGCATTCCTTTACTTCGTTCTTTTCTTGACTTTATAAATTCTCAGCCGCAGCGGCAAGCGCTTCCGCCTTATCTGTCTTTTCCCACGGCAGATCGAGATCCGGTCTTCCGAAGTGCCCATATGCGGCGACGTTGCGGTAGAGCGGTCTTCTCAGATCGAGATCTCTGATAATCGCCGCCGGACGAAAATCGAAATGCGCGCTGACCAGCTCCACCAGCTTATCGTCTGCGATCTTCCCTGTCCCCTGCGTATCCACGAGAATTGACAGAGGTTCTGCCATTCCGATGGCATAAGAAAGCTCTATTTCACACTGATCCGCAAGTCCCGCCGCGACGATATTTTTTGCGGCGTAGCGAGCCGCATAGCTCGCAGAACGGTCGACCTTTGTCGGGTCTTTTCCGGAGAAGCACCCGCCGCCGTGTTTCGCATAGCCGCCGTAGGTATCGACGATGATCTTCCGCCCCGTCAATCCCGAATCTCCCGCGGGTCCGCCAAGCACGAAGCTGCCCGTCGGATTGATGTGATATTTGGTATTCGCATCGATGAATTCTGCGGGAATGATCGGTTTCACAACATGCTCAAAAAGATCTTTCTTGATCGTTTCCTGTGAGACATCCGGGTCGTGTTGCGCTGAAATGAGGATCGTGTCGACACGCACGGGTTTTCCATCATCGTATTCGATCGTTACCTGAGTCTTCCCGTCCGGCCTCAGATACGGCAAGGTTCCGTTTTTGCGGACTTCCGTGAGCCGCAGCGCGAGCTTATGCGCGAGGCTGATCGGCAGCGGCATGAGTTCCGGTGTCTCATTACATGCGTAACCGAACATGATCCCTTGGTCTCCGGCACCTGTCGTTTCCAATTCATCCTTCTGAACGCCGTCTCTGTATTCTTCCGCTTCATCGACGCCCTGTTTGATATCGGGAGACTGTTCGTGAATCGATGTCATCACCGCAACGGTTTTATCATCGAAGCCGTACTCACTCTTGGTGTAACCGATATCGCGGATGACGCCCTTGATGATTTTCGGAATGTCCACGTAAACGTTCGTCGTAACCTCTCCGACGACAAATGTCAGGCCTGTCGTCACCATGGTCTCCGCGGCGACACGCCCGGCTTTGTCCTGTTCGAGGATCGCATCAAGGATTGCATCCGAAATTTGATCGCATACTTTATCCGGGTGACCTTCCGTAACCGATTCCGATGTGAAATACCTTTTCATCTTTTCTTTCCTTTCAATTTCGTTTCGCGGATATCAGCGGATATCAGCGAACCCCCAGACCGAATTTGTTCCGGACGCGGCGCATAACGATTTCCGCTGCTTCATTTGCTCGTTCCGCACCATCCTTCAGCGTGTCAATCAATTCGCCTGACAGACGGATTTCCTCGAATCGTTTTCGGATCGGCGCAAGCGCGCCCGAAGTCACCTCGACGAGATCGTTCTTGAAGGTGCCGTAGCCGATACCTTCATATTGTTTCTCAAGATCCGCGATAGGCGTTCCTGAAAACACACTATATATAGTAAGAAGATTGCTGACGCCGGGCTTGTTTTCAAGATCAAACCGAATGAGCCCGTCACTGTCTGTTGTCGATTTCATAATCGCCTTTTTGATCTTCGCATCGTCATCCAGAAGAGAGATACGGCTGAGCGGGTTCTCCGCGCTCTTGCTCATCTTGGCAGTCGGATCATCGAGCGCCATGATGCGTGCACCTTCTTTGAGGAAGCGCCCTTCCGGAACGACGAAGGTGTCGTCGCCGTATTTGTTGTTCACGCGGATCGCAAGGTCTCGCGTCAGTTCGATGTGCTGCTTCTGATCGTTCCCGACCGGTACGACATCGCTGTCGTAGAGCAGAATGTCCGCTGCCATCAGCACGGGGTAGGCAAAGAGTCCGGTCGGTGCCGATTCGCTGTTCCTGCTTTTGTCTTTAAACTGTGTCATGCGTGAAAGCTCTCCCGTGTACGCATTGCACATGAGAATCCACGCGAGTTCCGCGTGACCCGAAACGTCCGATTGTACAAAGATAATGGATTTCTCCGGATCGAGTCCGACCGCAAGATAGAGCGCCGCCACATCGAGAATATTCTCTCGGAGGATCTTCGGATCCTTCGGGACGGTGATCGCGTGAAGATCGACAATACAGTAAATGCAGTCGTTGTCATCCTGAAGCTGTACAAACTGTTTGAGTGCGCCGAGGTAATTGCCGATATGGATATTTCCCGTGGGTTGTACACCCGAAAATACACGCTTTGTCATTTGAAAAATTCCGTTCTGAATTTGCTTTTTATTTCGTTTTCCATCCGGGACACCGTCATTTGGCTCACACCGAGCGCCTCGGCGACTTCCTGCTGCGTTCGTCCGTTCAGAAGCCGTTCTTGGAAAATTTCTCGTTCCCGATCAGACATGCCGTTCATCAGTGATTTTATAAAATCTTCGGTTTCGAAGTTTTCGTAGCCCTGCTCCTGTATCCCCGTAAATTTCTCAATACCGGAATGCTCGCCGGCGTCGCTCTGCTCTTCTGTCATCTGGCTGAGCGTGTAGACGTTGTAGTTTTGACCAATTTCCAAGGCTTCCAAGATATCTTCTTCGGAATATCCGATCTCCTCTGACAATTCCGGAATCGTCGGCACACGCTGCAAGCGAATCTGCAACGCTTCCCGAGCCGCCGGCAGGAGGAGCGAAATTTCTTTCAATTTCCGCGGTACCTTCATCGCCCAACCCTTATCGCGGAAGTAGCGCTTGATTTCACCGATGATCGTAGGCGTCGCAAAACTCGAAAACTCAAATCCTTTTGACGGATCAAATCGCTCCACGGCCATCACGAGCGCCATCGAACCGACCTGAAACAGATCGTCGGTCTCGATGCCTTTATTCGTGTACTTGCGAATCAGGATATCGACAAGGTACAGATATGATTCGACGATCTTGTTTCTCGTTTCCGAATCTCTTTTCTTGCCGTATTCGTCAAACAGCTGTTTCGTGCTGTTATTGGTTGTGCTGCCGGTATCAGTTGTGGACATGCCCGTTCCTTATACCGTCTCCGGAAGGTACTTGACCATCCTAATGCTGGTACCGCTTCCGACTTTGGAAGACACGTCGACCTCGTCCATAAGCGCCCGAATGATAAAAACACCGAGACCACTGCCCGTATGCTCGCTTAAGTCCGGTTCCGGGATATTGTTCACATCGAAGCCAACGCCTTCATCTTCCACCGAAATCGATAATCTGTCGCTGAAAATTTCACAGATGACATTGTAGAGGCGATCTTCATCGATCGTACTGTGGCAGACGATATTTGAACAGGCTTCGGAGACCGCCACTTTGATGTCTTCGATCGCTTCAATGTCAAAACCGGCTTTGTTTGCAAGAGATGATATTGCAAGCCGCACGGTTCCCACATATTCCGGTTTGACCGGCACTGATAGTTTGAGCGTATCTGTCATGGCCTTCTCCTTGTTTAATGGCGCTTCTCAAATTCCCCAAGTTTTAAATTTGATGAAAGCTTCTGCTAACTCAGAACTTTATCCAAGTTCGTTATTTTCAGCAGCTTCTTTACGTTTTCTTTCGGTTCGAGGAGAACGATCCTATAACCGCTTTTATGAATGGTTCCGTAGATGCCGATGATAATACCCAGACCCGTGCTGTCGATATAGCTTAAATCGCCTACGTTGATGTAAATGTCTGCGGCGCGCGCAGCATAAGCCGTTTCAAGCTGTTTTTTGAGCTGGAGCGCATTTGATATGTCTATCTCCCCCGCAAGACGAAAATTCCAACGGCTTTCGGCTTCATCGAAATTCCCGTTTATGATCAATGACATCTTTGTTCCTCCACCAGTTCCTATGTGTTTTGACTTATGTTCCGATTCCTGCGCCGCGATTATTCGTCCGTTTCCGTACCTTCTTCTTCATCGGCGTCCTTTACGACCTTCGCGAGCGCGATGAGCTGCGCGTCGTCACCGACCTTCATGATTTTGACGCCCTGCGTCGCCCTGCCGAGCGGCTTTACGTCATCCATACCGATTCTTATGATGATGCCGTCGGAATTGATCAGAAGCAGTTCATCATCGTTGTTTACAACAGTCGCACCGATCAACTCGCCGGTCTTCTTAAACTTCGCCTTATCGTAGGTGAGAACGCCCTTGCCGCCTCTGGTCTGAACTTTGTAGTCCTCCACATCGGTTCGTTTGCCGAACCCGTTCTTCGTCACGACGAGAAGCTGTTCGTGCGGCTCCGCCAGATCCATCGCCACGACCTCGTCGTCGGCATCCAGCTTGATCGCTCGGACGCCACCTGCGAGTCTGCCCATGGGCCTCACATCGTTCTCTTCGAAGCTGATGCTCTTGCCGTTCTTTGTTACAACAATAACAATGTTCGACCCGGTCGACTGCTTGATCCCGATCATCTCGTCGCCGTCTTTCAGCTTGATCGCGATCAGACCGTTCTTCCTGTTCGTGTCAAACTCCGAGAGAGATGTCTTCTTGATCGTACCCTTTTTTGTGACCGCGATCAGATATTTATCCTCCGGAAATTCGCGTATCGGCATGACCGCCGTGATCCGTTCCCGCTGCATCAAGCTGAGGAAATTGATCGCAGGCGTGCCGCGTGCCGTTCGCTGCGCTTCCGGTATCTCGTATGCCTTTATTTTATGTACTTTTCCCGTGTTTGTAAAGAACATCAGGTAGTCGTGCGTCGAGGTGATGATCAGATCGCGAACAAAATCGTTTTCCCGCGTTGAAAGCCCCATGATGCCTCTTCCGCCGCGCCGCTGCGTTTTGAAGACATCCGCATCGACGCGCTTGATGTAGCCGAGGTGCGTGAGCGTGATCGCAACCTGTCCCTCCTCGATGAGATCCTCCTCCTCGATTTCGGCGGTCGCCGCAGCGATTTCCGTTCTTCTCGCGTCGCCGTACTTCTTTTTAATCTCCTCAAGCTCTTCCTTGATGACCTGCATGAGTTTCGACGCGTCTTCGAGGAGTTCCTTGTAATAGGCGATCAGTCGCTGGAGCTCCGCATATTCCTTTTCGATCTTTTCACGTTCGAGTCCCTGCAGACGAGCGAGCCGCATGTCTAAAATCGCCTGCGCCTGAAGCTCACTGAGCCTGAAGCGCTCCATGAGTTTTTCTTTTGCATCGTTGTAACTCGCGCGGATCGTCTTGATGACTTCATCGATGTTGTCGAGGGCGATGAGCAGCCCTTCTAAGATATGTGCCCGCGCCTCCGCCTTCGCAAGATCAAAGATCGTTCTGCGCGTAATGACGTCCTTCTGATGTTTCAGATATTCCACGAGAATATCCTTTAAGGTGAGCAGTTTCGGTTCGCCGTTCACGAGGGCGATCATGATCATGCTGTAGCTTTCCTGAAGTTGTGTCTGTTTGAAAAGTCTGTTCAGCGTGATCTGCGGATTTGCATCGCGCTTGAGTTCGATGACGATGCGCGTTCCTTCCCGGTTGGATTCATCTCGGAAATCCGAAATGCCGTCGATTTTTTTATCTCGGATCAGTTCTGCGATTTTTTCGAGCAGCCGCGACTTGTTTACCTGATACGGAATCTCCGTGACGATGATCTGCTGCTTGCCTTTCTTCGTTTCCTCGATCTCCGTGCGGGAGCGCACGAGAACGGAACCGCGTCCGGTCTTATAGGCTTCCCTTGCACCGCGTTTTCCGAGAATGATCGCACCCGTCGGAAAGTCCGGACCTTTTATGATTTTGATCAGGTCGTCGATATCCGTTTCGGGATCGTCGATGAGTTTTACGGTTGCATCGATGACATCTCTCAGGTTGTGAGGCGGAATGGATGTCGCCATACCGACCGCGATGCCGTTTGAGCCGTTTACAAGCAGATTCGGATACCGCGAAGGCAGAACGATCGGTTCCTCTTCATCGCCGTCGAAGTTCGGCATGAAATCGACGGTGTTCTTCTCGATGTCACGCAGCATCTCGAGCGCAAACGGCGTCATGCGCGCTTCCGTGTAACGCATGGCAGCAGCGCTGTCCCCGTCGACCGAGCCGAAGTTGCCGTGACCGTCGACGAGCTGATACCGGATCGAGAAGTCCTGCGCCATACGCACCATCGCATCGTATACGGACGAGTCGCCGTGCGGATGGTATTTACCCATGACGTCACCGACGATACGCGCCGACTTCTTAAACGCTTTATCCGGGGTCAGACCGAGCTGTGACATACCGTACAGGATCCTTCTGTGGACGGGCTTGAGTCCGTCGCGGACATCCGGCAGCGCACGACCGACGATGACGCTCATCGCATAGTCGATATACGAGTGGCGCATTTCATCGTGAACCTCGTGTTGTTCCAGCTTCATTTCATCGATTTGGTTGTCCATGTTTCAGCCTTTCGTTATACTTCTTCCTGGCCGTAGAATTCACAAAATCATAGATTTTGGCCTGTACGGCCTAAGCCGTGAATTCCTGACCGAGGACCTACCAACGATTCCTTTCAGGAATCGGGTTAGGTCTCTCAAATATCTAAATTCTTGACGTACTTTGCGTTTTCTTCGATGAACTTACGGCGGGGCGGTACCTTGTCGCCCATGAGCATCGTGAACGTTTCGTCCGCCGCAGCCAGATCGTCAACCGTGACCTGGATGAGCGTGCGCCGATTCCAGTCCATCGTCGTCTCCCAAAGCTGCTCGGCGTCCATCTCGCCGAGACCTTTGTAGCGCTGAATGTCGAGCTTGTTATTGTCGGGATTGATCTCCTTCAGGAGTTTCTCTTGTTCGCGTTCGTTGTAGGTGTAGTGAACATCTTTTCCTTTTTTCACCCGGTAGAGCGGGGGTTGGGCGATATAGACGTAGCCGTTCTGAATGAGCGGCGTCATATGCCGGAAGAAAAACGTCAGCAGCAGCGTCCGGATATGGGCGCCGTCGACGTCCGCATCGGTCATGATGATGATCTTGTGATAGCGGAGTTTGCTCTCATCGAATTCGTTGCCGATGTTGCAGCCGAAGGCGGTGATCATATTCTTGATCTCTTCCGAGTTCAGCATCTTATCGAGCCGGGCTTTTTCAACGTTCAGGATCTTACCGCGCAGCGGCAGGATCGCCTGACGCTTGCGGTCGCGACCCATCTTGGCGCTGCCGCCGGCGGAGTCTCCCTCGACGAGGAAAATCTCTGAAAGGGTGGGATCTTTTTCTGCGCAATCCGCGAGTTTGCCCGGCAGTGCGCCGCCGTCCATGAGACTCTTCCGTTCGCGCTCCCTCACTTTTCGCGCCGCGATGCGCACGCGCGCCGCATTGATGATCTTCTCGAGAATCGTCTTCGCCTGCTGCGGATGCTCTTCCAAAAAAGCCATGAGTTTATCGTTTGTGCTCGTTTCGACGAAGCCGCGCATGTCGCTGTTGCCGAGTTTTGCCTTGGTTTGACCTTCAAACTGCGGATTCATCAGCTTGACGGAGATGATCGCCGTCAGTCCTTCGCGAACGTCCTCACCCGTGAGCGGTTCGTCTTTCTCTTTTAGGATGTTGTTCTTCCGTGCGTAATCGTTGAAAATGCGCGTCAGGGACGATTTGAAACCGACGAGATGCATACCGCCGTCAACGGTGTTGATGTTGTTCGCATAGGAAAAGATGACCTCGTTGTAATTCTTTGTGTATTGCATCGCAACTTCGACTTCGGCCTCATCGCCTCGGCTCACTTCAAAGTAGATGATGTCCTCATGAATCGGTTCCTTGTTTTCGTTTTGGTGTTTTACAAATTCGCGGATTCCGCCTTCATAATAGAATTCTATCTTCTTCTTTTTGCTTTCGCGTTCGTCCTTCAGCGTGATGCGGACACCCTTGTTCAGAAACGCCATCTCGCGCAGTCTGTGCTCAAGTGTGTCGAAATCGTATTCGAGCTCGTCAAAGATCTGCACGTCGGGCTTGAAGGTCGTCTTCGATCCCGTCTTTTTGGACTCGCCGATGATCTCGAGTTTTGATGTGGTCTTGCCGCGCGCGTAGGTCTGCTTGTAGATGAGACCGTTTCGCTTGATCTCGACCTCCATGTGCTCGGAGAGCGCGTTCACAACCGATGCGCCTACGCCGTGCAGTCCGCCCGAGACCTTGTATCCGCCGCCGCCGAACTTGCCGCCCGCGTGAAGCACCGTGTGAATGACCTCCACCGCAGGGATTCCGAGCTTCGGATGGTTGTCGACCGGCATGCCGCGCCCGTCGTCTTCGACCTCTACGGAATTGTCCGGTTTTATGATAACGGAGATGTTTTTGCAGTAGCCGGCGAGCGCTTCATCGACGCTGTTGTCTACGACTTCATATACGAGATGATGAAGTCCTCTCGGGCCCGTACTGCCGATGTACATGCCCGGGCGCTGACGAACGGGCTCCAGTCCCTCCAGAACCTGGATCTGTTCCGCATCGTATTTTTGTCTCTCGGTATCCGCTGCCATTTTTGCCTCCGCTTCTTTTCTTTTTTTGGGTCGAATCTGTAAGATTTGCTTTTTTCATTAAAAATAGAAGCAAGGAAGCGCAGCTTCCCTGCCGAAAATACATCCCTCTTTTTTTTGAATCCGTGCCTTTTTCATATGCTGAAATTATAGCATAAAAACACGATTACTCCAAGGGGTTTGTGCGCGGCGCTTTTGTAAATGCGCTTTTGTAAAACACCCTGCACACAACCCTTTTCCCGCCGAACCCTGCGCTATCGCCTATTCGTTCCGTACGATTTTTCCGGAATCCACAAGATACCGACTTCCGCCGGAAAGCTTTTTTCCCATACGCCCACTCACGCCGGCAGCTGTGATAATCAACTGGCTGTTTTCGAAGGATCGGATGAGAAATTTCTGTCTTTCCTCATCAAGTTCTGACAATACATCGTCCAGCAGGAGAATGGCGTCTTCTCCTGTTTCTTCTTTAAGGATGCGCAGCTCGGCGAGCTTCAGGGCGAGCGCCGCCGTGCGCTGCTGCCCGCGAGAACCGTATCGGCGCAGATCGATGCCGCTCGTTGTTATTTTTAGATCATCCAAGTGGGGTCCCGCCGTCGTCGTTCTTCGTTCTTTATCCCGCGCTCTGCTTTTTTGAAGTTTTTCACGGATCGCCGCCTCAATGGATTCCGAAGCTTCCGGATCGATATCCGGATCATACAACACTGAAATATCTTCTTTTCCTCCTGAAATCCTCGCGCCGATCTCCGCACTGATTTCATGAAGCTTTTCCGTAAACTGTGCCCGCTCAAGGATGATCTTTGCGCCGCTTTCAGAAAGAACCTTATCGTAGACATCCAGAAGACCGTCATCCGGACGTTCTTCTTTCAGCACGCTGTTTCTGTTTACCAATGCCTTTTTATATAAGTTGAGCTGCGTGTAATAAAGCGGCTTCAGCTGAAAAAGCTCCCGATCTAAAAACTTTCTTCTCTTTTCAGGATCTTCTGCGACGATCTTTAAATCCTCGGGTGAAAAAACGACCGTGTAGACATTTTCGAGCAGGTCGGCGTTTTTCCGTTTCTCCGCGCCGTCTACCTTGATGCGTTTTTCTTTTTTTGAATATTGGATTTCCACAGAAAGCGGTTCTTCCTGTTTGAAAAACGCACCTTTTACGTGAAAAAAATCCGCGCCGAAACGGATCATCTCCGCATCTATGAGCGTTCGGAAGGATTTTCCGAGTGAGAGAATCTGTACCGCCTCAATCAGGTTTGTTTTTCCCTGTCCGTTTTTTCCCGTAATGATATTGACGTTTCTGTCAAAAGAGATACATTCCTCTTTATAATTTCTAAAATTCTTTAGACTGATTTTTTCGATATACACGGTACCTTGTTTACCACTGTTAAATATTTGACGAAGATAGGCGGATCGGCAAAATTAAATATTCGTAGTGGTTTCCCGACGTCGGCTTCACAAGACACGGACTGATGCTCGTGTTGAATTCCATCACAATATCCTTATCCGGAATCGCTTTCAACATATCCCCTAAAAATCGTGCATTAAATCCGATTTCGAGATTTTCTCCTTCCTTTTCCGTTTTGATCACACCTCTCGTCGTTCCTTCATCCGCTCTTGAAGAAACAATCAGTTCTTCGTCCGTGACCGAAAACCGGATAAATGAATTTTTTCCTTCTCTTACAATTGCCGCGGCGCGCTCGACGTTTTCGAGAACTTCTTTTCGGTCCATTTTCACTTTTGTTTTATTTTCTTTTGGCAGAACTTCCTTATATTTTATAAACTCCCCCTCCAGAAGCCTCGCGGCGATCTTTGTTTCTTTAATTGAGAACCAGACCTTTTTTTCTCCAACCGTCACCGACACATCCTCTTCGCCTTCTGTCTCTGAAAAGAGTTTTCCGATCTTTGAAATCACCCGTGCAGATACGATAATATTCTTTTCTTCATTGCCGGATATTCTTTCTCTCATCAATGCAAGCCTGAATCCATCAAGCGCCACCATTGAAATTTCTTCTTTTTTTACTTCAATAAGAGATCCTGTAATGATCCCTCTCGCCTCTTCCGTGCTGGCTGCAAATACCGTTCCTTTGATCATATTGTTCAGCATTTCTTTATCAAGTGAAAAGTGAATGCCTTCTTCTTTCTCCTCTATTCTTGGAAATTCCGCAGACGGGATGCCCTGCAGCGTAAATTCTACCTCTCCGCTTTTTGTTTCTACGATGTCTTTTTCATTTACTTCCACCGAAACATTTCCTTCCGGAAGGCGCCTTGTTAAGTCCGAAAAATATACTGCAGAGACGACAATCGACCCACTTCTTTCTACGATCGCTTCCGTTTTTGTTTCAATGCTTATTTCAAGATCGGATGCAGACATATGAATTTCATTTTTTCCCGCCTCGCAGGTGATGAGAATTCCCTTTAGAATGGGAAGTGTCGTTCTGGACGAAACAGCTTTGTATACAATATTGATCGCCCTTACCAACTTTTCTTGTTCACATATGAATTTCATTTTTACCTCCCATTTGCACCACGAAAAACTTTCAGACCCTTCCGTGTTTTTCCTTTTCATATAAACTGTTTTTGTTTTTATTGTTATGCTTGTGGATTTGTTGATAAATGCTGTGGATAAGTAAAAATCAACACTTTTTATCCTTTTTCTCCTGTTGATAAGTCTTTCATAAGTTATGAATAAGTTTATAACTTTTCATTTTTATTCTTTAGTTTGTGAAAAGGTTCTTATATATTCATAACAAGATCCTTTAATTCACCGATAATGTATTCCATATTTTCATCCGCAATGATCATTTTATTTATTTTATCACATGCGTGAAGAACCGTCGTGTGATCTCTACCGCCGAAGGCGTTTCCGGTTTGTGGAAGAGATAAATCCGTCATTTCCCGGCAGAGATACATCGCAATTTGCCTAGGAAAAGAAAATTGCCGCGCCCTGTTTGAAGAATCAAGGTCTGAAACCTTAATGTTGTAATACCGCGCAACCTTTTTTTTGATGGCGTCTGCGGTGGGTTTTACGTCGGTTGAGGAAAAAACATCGCTTAAAACCTGACGGGCAAGCATCTTATTGATCGGGTTTCCGCTGAGCGTACTGTAGACGACCACACGATTAAAAGCGCCTTCCATTTCCCGAATGTTGGACTTTATTTTTTCAGCAATGACGTCGATTACCTCGAGTAATCCCTCTGAAAGTTCGATGTTGTCCAGCTTTGCTTTGTTGCGAAGGATCGCCACCTTGATTTCGAAAGCCGGCGGTTTAAGGTCTACGATCAATCCCGAAGAAAGGCGTGAAAGCAGGCGCTCATCGAAGCCGAGCAGCTCTTTCGGCGGGCGGTCGCTTGAAAAAACGAGCTGCTTATTCATCCCGTAAAGGGTGTTGTAGGTGTTGAAAACTTCCTCAACGGTCTTTTCTTTTTCAACAATAAACTGAATGTCATCGATCATCAGAATGTCGACATTTCGGTATTTCGTTTTGAAAGATTTCATCGTTTTATTCATGGAAGCGTTGATGAAATCCTGTGTGAACATCTCAGAAGAAACGTACATTACCTTCAGTTTCGGATATTTTTCATAAACGTAATTTCCGATTGCATGCATCAGGTGCGTTTTTCCGAGACCGGAGGCGCCGTAGATAAAGAGCGGATTCATGCTCTCTTTTGGGTTGATCGCGGCTTCCGCAACGGCTTTCGCTGCGCCGTATGCGAACCGGTTGTTCTCGCCTTCGATGAAGGTTCTGAAATTATAACGGGGGTTCAGCATATTGTCGTAACGAATATCCTCGTCGTCGGACAGCTTCCCGTTGCCGAAAAGCATATCCGCTTCTTCGGGCAGGAGAAACTTGATCGATTCGACGCCGTCAAAGATTTCCTTGGTATTCGTGAGAATCATATCCGCATAGCGGTTTTCTAAGGAGGACTTTTTAAAAGATTCCTTCACGCCGACATAGAGCGTCTCGGAGAGTTTATCATATCTGAGACATTCCAGATCTGCGAACCAGGTCTCGTAACGGATGTCTTCATCTAAAAATTCTCGGAGTTTCTGCTTTACTTTTTCCCAGTTCTGAGCCGATGCTTTTTCGGAGGCTTTCATTCATGCGTTCCCTTCAAAGAATAGTTCTTCCGACCGCGGAAGCGGTATCTTCTATAATATAGAAATAGTTATTCACAGGCAAGCGCTTTCAGGGAAAAAAGAAAAAGAAAATTCAAGGACGGAGATATCCACAACAAAAGCGCGTTATCCACAAGGGCGTGGGCATAACTTTCAGTTGAAAAAAAAGCGGTTTTTCGAGAAATAAACAGGCGAATCGAACAGAAGTCCTTTTATGCACAGCCCCTTCAAGTCCTTGCAGGCGCCGTACACACGCGACTTTCTCGTTGACACCCCTATTTGCATGCCTTATAATTGTATAGCGTGTCTTTTCGTTGCGAAAGCTGCTTTCGCGGGACGAAGACGCAAGACCGGAATGCAATTCAGATCTCGGTCGCAACAAAAAGAAGGAAGGAGATTGTCTCATGAAACAGACGTATCAGCCGAAAAAACGGCAGAGAATGAAAGAACACGGTTTTCGAAAGCGGATGGCGACGAAAAACGGCAGAAATGTGCTGAAGCGCAGGAGAACCAGAGGCCGGAAGTCCCTCACCGCATAGCGGGAGGAGCGCATCCTGTTTTGGCGGCGTTGACGCATGCTTAAAAGAGAGATCCTTCGGGACAAGCGAGACTTCAAGAGATTATACGGGAAAGGGAAGTCCGCGGGCGGAAAATTTCTTGTATTGTTTTATTTCAGAAACGGACACGGGTATACAAGACATGCATTTCTTGCCAGCAAGAAAGTCGGCAACAGTGTGCAGCGAAATCGCGCAAGACGTCTGATTCGGGAAAGTTACCGAAATATTGAACGGCAGATTAAAGAGGGATATGATGTCCTTTTTATCGCAAGAAATACCATAGAAGGCGCTCACCAGCGCGAAGTGGAAAAGTCCATGTATGCACTTCTGAAAAAATGTGACCTCTTGATATGAAACACGTTTTGATCTTTTTCATTCGGGGATATCAAAGGTTCATCTCTCCGTTTTTTCCGCCGACATGCAGATTCTATCCGACCTGCTCGACCTATTTTCTGCAGGCGCTCAGAAAATACGGATTTTTCAAAGGATGCCGTCTTGGGATTGTAAGGATTTTAAAATGCCACCCGCTTCATCCGGGCGGATACGATCCGCTTCCGTAACCGCAGCCACACATCCTGAACATAATGTCGGAACGAGACAGCGCAGTTGTTTCAGAAGACAGGAATGGAGAAAGTATTGACAAAAGCACTGGGATTTATTGCCGTACCATTGGGGTATCTGCTTACCGGCATTTACGAAGTTGTCGGTAATTACGGCGTAACGCTGATCATCTTTACGATCATCGTCCGCCTATGTCTGTTTCCCCTGTACGCCAATCAGATAAAACATCAGATGAAAATGGCTGACGTTCAACCAAAGATGCAGGCACTTCAAAAGAAGTACGCACATGATAAAGAAGAGTTGAACCGCAAAATGATGGAGTTGTATAAGGAAGAGAACTTCAATCCGATGCGCGGCTGTCTTCCGATGTTGATTCAGATGCCGATTTTGCTCGGACTCTTTGCACTGCTGCGCGATCCGACCGCAGCGCTACGCTGGAATTATGCGGATATGATCTTCGCCGTGCATGAAGGTTTTTTCTGGATGAAGGATCTGAGCCAGCCGGATTTATGGATCCTTCCGATCATGGCGGGTATCACGACGTATATCTCGTTCTCCCTGACACAGACGCAGAGTCAGGTAGCCGGAGACAATGCACAGGCAAATCAGATGGCAGGCATGATGAAGATGATGAAATATTTCTTCCCGGTCATGATCGTCTGGATGGGTCGGTCGTTTCCTGCAGGACTTGCACTGTACTGGTTTATCGGAAACCTCTGCACGATCGTGCAGTATCAGGTGCTTCGCCTTTGGAGAAAAAGACTGGAACGCATGAGAGCGGAAGGTAAAGGCGGACCGCTTTTTAGAAAATAGAAAAGATGGCGCAAAAAAGCCTGCGGGCTCGAAATAGTGGAAATTTCATAATAGGAGGACACCATGGATTATTCTGAAAAATGGGGAAAAGATGTCGATGAAGCCGTCAGGCTCGCGCTTGAAGATCTTGGGCTTACGGAAGACCAGGTCATGGTTACGGTACTCGAAGAACCGGTAAAGGGATTTCTTGGTCTCGGTCAGAAACTCGCAAAGGTTCGTGTGGAAAAAATGAAGCCGGACGAGACGACTTTTGAACCACAGGCGGAAGGCAACAAGGAAAAACCGATCGCCGCAAGAGATCTCAGGAAGAAGAATCGTCCGCAGCAAGGCGGGGGCAACGCTTCGGGTGGAGAGCGAAACCGTAACGATTCCCATGCGCATGGAGAAGGCAGATCCCGCAGCGAATCTCAGCGTCCGCGCAATGATTCCCGTCCGCCGAGAAACAGAAGATCCGAAGAGAGTTACGAGGAATTTTCGGATTTCGACTTTCCGGACAGACCTTCGCTGAGCGAAAGGCCGGCGGATCTTGAGAAGATTGAAGATAATGAAGCGACGCGTTTCCTGCGCGACATCATTGCAAATATGAATCTCGAGGTAAGTGTAGACACCTTCCAAAACGCGGAATGTGTTTTCCTTGAAGTGGAAGGACCGGACTCAAAGACGGTGATCGGAAAACGCGGGCAGACGCTCGATTCGATCCAGTACCTGACAAACCTCGTTGCGAATAAAGAACGCGAAGAGTATATGCGCGTCATCATCGATGTGGAAGGTTATCGTTCCCGGAGAGAAAAGACCCTTGAAAGACTTGCGGTAAAACTTGCAAGAAAAGTACAGGCATCGGGACGAAGCGTAAAACTCGAGCCGATGAATCCGTATGAAAGAAAAGTGATTCACTCAACGCTCCAAGCGCTCGAAGGCATTACGACGAGAAGTGAAGGAGAAGAGCCCTATAGAAGGGTCATTATAGAAAAGGCAAGATGAACGAAACCATCGCCGCCGTTTCGACCGCATACGGCGAGGGCGGAATAGGCATCATAAGAATTAGCGGAGAGCTGTCAGGAGAAATACTTGACAAGCTCTTTCGTCCATATACGGGAAAAACAGCGCATGAGTCCAGAGACCGTTGCAAAGCGCCGTGCGACGATGAAGATCTGCGCCCGGACAAAAAACTGTGCTTCGGTCATATTGCAGACCCTGTAACGGAAGAAATGATCGACGAGGTGCTCGCAGTCTTTATGCATGCGCCGCATACCTATACGGGGGAAGATGTCGCTGAAATACAGTGTCACGGCAGTGTGGTATCGCTGCGCAAAATTCTCAGTGCCGTACTTGGACTCGGCGCTACCGCGGCACCGCCCGGAGAATTCACAAAACGTGCGTTTTTGAACGGACGTATCGATCTTGCGCAGGCAGACGCTGTCATTGACGTCGTTCAGGCAAAGACGGACCGCGGTTTTGAATCGGCGGTCGGACAGCTGTCGGGCAGTCTCTCGGAACAGATTCGTACGATCCGAAGTTTTCTTTCGGACGCACTTGCAGAGATGGTCGTAAATCTGGACTACCCGGATGAAGATCCGGATTCGGACGCACAGCGCATTGCGGATGCTTCGATCCGCTCCGCCCTCACAGAAGCAAAGACGCTTGTGAAGAAGCTCATTGAAAGTGCGCAGACGGGCAGGATGATTCGTGACGGAATCCGTGTTGTGATCGCGGGAAAGCCGAATGTCGGAAAATCCTCTCTGTTAAATGCACTGCTCAGAGAATCCAGAGCCATCGTGTCGGAAATTCCGGGAACGACGCGAGACAGCATAGAAGAATACATCAATGTTCGCGGAATACCGGTCAGGCTTACGGACACTGCCGGAATTCGAAATGCAAAAGACGCCTTGGAAGAGCAGGGTGTGGAAAGATCAAGAGCAGCGCTGGACGCTTCAGATCTGGTGGCGTTTGTCGTCGATGGCAGTGTGCCGCTTACCGGGGAAGATCGGCAGATCGCGGCGGAGATTTGCGGAAAACCTGCAGTGGTTCTGATCAATAAGTGTGATCTGCCGCTGCGAGCGGACACTTCTGTGCTCGTCTCGCTTCTTCAGCATGCGGAATTGATTTCGCTTTCGGCCGTCACCGGAGAAGGCATTTCGGATCTGGAGGACTACTTGGTTAAATCCGTGTACGGAGGCAGTATCAGGCAAAGCGAAAGTCTTCTGATCACGAACGTCAGGCATCTCGATGCGTTGGAGAGGACCTTCGCCGGCATTGAATCCGCAGAGAATATGCTTCACGACGGAATGGCGCTCGACTTTATTGAGGTGACAATACGAGAGGCATATGACGGCCTTGGAGAGATCACCGGAGATACGGTGTCAGACGACATCCTTGACAAGGTGTTTTCGCGGTTTTGTGTCGGGAAGTGAAGATGGTCGAGATCCTGTTTTCGGTGATGGTTGACAAGGTGTTTTCGCGGTTTTGTGTCGTGAAGTGATCGTTTGAACGAGGAATTGTACGAAATTGATAAACAGTGAAATGGGAACATATGACGTGATCGTTGTGGGTGCCGGACATGCGGGCTGCGAAGCTGCGCTTGCTGCAGCGCGCATGAAAAAACATACGCTCCTTCTGACGATCAGTCCGGAATCTATCGCGATGATGCCCTGCAACCCGTCGATCGGTGGCACCGGAAAGGGACAACTTGTCAAAGAGATTGATGCTCTTGGCGGTGAGATGGGATGTAATATCGACAAGACCTTCATCCAGTTTCGAATGCTGAACGCATCGAAGGGTCCGGCTGTCTGGTCTCCAAGGGCGCAGGCTGACAAGCAACGCTACCATGAAGAGATGAAATATACGCTTGAGCGTCAGGAAAATCTCGATCTGAAACAGGGCGAAGTGGTCGATTTAATGTTTGAAGATGTTGTGTCAAACAATTCACTTGACGGAAGTTGCGTTCGGCGTATTGCCGGCGTGTTGCTCAAATCCGGATCTGTATACCGTTCGAATGCGGTGATTCTCGCAACCGGAACCTATCTGAACGGACTTGTCCATGTCAGCGACCGCGCATGGTCCAGCGGACCTTCCGGCATGACGCCGTCGATCGAACTCGCGGAGAATCTGGAGCGAGCCGGAATTCACCTTCGGCGCTTTAAGACCGGAACGCCTGCACGCGTGCTTGCCGGATCGCTGGATTATTCAATAATGGATGAACAGAAAGGTGATGAGCCGCCCCTGCCCTTTTCGTATATGAACGATACGGTCGGCGAAAACAAGACGTCGTGTTGGCTGACGTGGACGAATGAGCATGCGCATGAGATCGTCGCTGCAAACATTGAAAAGACGGCACCTTACGGCGGATACACCACCGGCGTCGGACCCAGATATTGTCTGTCGATCGAGGATAAGGTGAGCAGGTTTCCGGATCGGAAAAGGCATCAACTTTTTTTAGAGCCCGAAGGATTGTCCACAGAGGAAGTATATGTACAAGGCATGAGTACGAGCCTACCGGAGGAAATCCAGGAGCGGTTTTATCGTTCGATCGAAGGGCTGGAAAATGCGAAAATTTCCAGATATGCTTATTCGATTGAGTACGATTGCATAGATCCGCTTTCGCTGACGGGCAGTTTAGCATACAAGGGTATCGCCGGTCTTTTCTTTGCCGGACAGATCAACGGCAGTTCGGGCTATGAGGAAGCTGCCGCGCAGGGGCTTGTCGCCGGCATCAACGCGGCGTTGCATGTAGACCAGAAACCGCCCTGGTCGCCGGATCGGTCACAGTCTTACATCGGCGTTCTCGTGGACGATCTGGTCACAAAGGGAACGAATGAACCCTATCGGATTATGACGTCAAGAGCGGAGTTCAGGCTTGTGCTTCGGCAGGATAATGCCGACCTGCGGCTCACCGAGATCGGTTACGGTTTCGGCCTTGCGACGGCGGAACGGTATGAGCGTTTTATGAAAAACAAGCGTGAGACCGACGCGGAGATTTTGCGGCTGAATGAGACTTATGTTTCAGCGGAAGAAGCCGCTGCTTTTCTTGCCGTTCTTGGTGCGGGAAGTGTGAGCGGTCGGATCAGTCTTGCAGAATTGCTTCGACGCCCCGAGGTCACACATGAAAATTTATCCGTAGTCGATCCGGCGCGCCCTGCAATTTCAAAATATGCCGAAACGCAGTCTGAAATAGAAATCAAATACGAGGGCTATATCGCGAAGCAGAAAAAGCAAATTGAAAATTTTAGAAAACTTGAGAATAAGCGTATTCCGTGTGATCTTGATTATACGGCGATACGCGGACTGCGGAATGAATCGGTTCAAAAGCTTGGCGATATAAGACCGGATTCCGTCGGGCAGGCATCCAGGATCTCCGGCGTTTCGCCTGCGGATATAAATGTGTTGTTGGTTTATCTGACGAAACTCGATTACGAACGAAAGCGTGCGTAAATGTCTGATTTTTTAGCGCAGCATAGAAAACTGGTGCAGATGCTCCGCAGTCTCGGTGTTCCGAATGCTGAGAATGCCTCTGACCGCATGCTGAAATTTATGACGCTTGTGCTAAAACGAAACGAAATCGTAAATCTTACGACAATCACGGATCCGAATGAATTTGTGGAAAAACACCTTTTTGATTCTGTCCGCTGCTACGGTTGGGCAGAAATCGTTTCTGCGCAAAGAATTGCGGATGTCGGAACCGGCGGCGGATTTCCCGGTGTACCGTTGGCGCTGCTATATCCGGACAAGGCGTTTGTTCTGATGGATTCGCTCGGAAAGCGTACGACATTTCTCGAGGAAGCGGTTCGATCGCTCGGGCTTGAGAATGTTGTTGTTGTAAAATGTCGCGCCGAAGACGCCGGACGGGATCCGCAATTTCGAGCGCGATTTGATCTCTGCGTAAGCAGAGCAATTGCAAAGTTGCCGGTTCTTTTCGAATACTGCTTGCCGCTGCTAAAGACCGGCGGCTGGCTTTATGCATATAAAACAAATCGGGCGCGTTCGGAAATCGATGAAAGCGAAAATGCCCGTCGACTTTTAGGCGGATCTTCCGACGTGTCAATCAGATCGCTTGACAGCCATGTCGAAGACTTCGGGCATAACATCATGGTCATCCAAAAGATTACGACCACGCCGGATACCTATCCAAGAAGAGCAGGTGTCCCGGCAAAAGTACCGCTGTAATTTTGAAAGCAGCAGCGTCGACAATCAAGAGTGGTTTTTTGTGATCCACTTTCTTGTCGACAGTCGTTGGATGCGTTGCACACGCGTTCCGCGCGCAGCGCATTTTGTCTCAATAAATGCCAATAATGGAACACAAAGGAAAAATTTTCCGCCCCATTTTTGCGCTCTGGGCGGCGATTTGCGGTTCGGACATACCATAGATCCAAAAAAGACAAAAATTCGCCTAAGCGAAAGTTTGGGCGAAATGCGGGACTGGATGAAATTTCCAACACGCGACGGACGGAATTTTGAGAAAATGTTTCACGTGAAACATTTTCTGTGCATGTCAAACCCCCAAAATGTTTCACGTGAAACATTTTGCCTCTTCCGACTGTCTGCCCCGGTGCCGAGGGATCGTTTTGAACGGAGAATCGAAATGCGAATATCGGCTGAAAATTGCAACAAGAATTTAACAGAGAATTCATCGGTGCCTTTTCGAATATGATATAATATATCCAGACCGGGGGCTCATGTTGTCGAGAGGAGTATCGCTGTGGGAAAAACAATCGCTATATTCAATCAGAAAGGCGGCGTCGGAAAAACGACGACGAATATAAATCTTGCCGCCTGTCTCGCATTAAAAGGAAAAAATATTCTGATCATGGATATTGATCCGCAGGGAAATACGACGAGCGGCATGGGTATTTCCAAGAAGGAACTCGAATACACGATGTATGAAGTGCTGATTTATGAGGGAATGGATCCGAATCTCGCAATCATCGACACTTCCGTTCCAAATTTAAAGATTCTGCCTGCAAGCGTACAGTTGGCGGGTGCGGAGATCGAACTCGTGCAGTTGGAAAGTCGGGAACATCGCCTGAAGGCGGCGGTGGATCGAATTCGGGATCAATACGACTACATATTTATAGACTGTCCGCCCTCCTTGGGGCTTTTGACGATCAATTCGCTTACCGCCGTGGACAGTGTTTTGATTCCGATTCAATGTGAATTCTATGCACTTGAAGGCGTCAGCCAACTCATGAGCACAATTGAACTTGTACGGAAGAGTTTAAATCCGACGCTGGAAATCCAAGGCGTTATTCTCAGCATGTTTGACGGACGCACAAATCTATCGATTCAGGTTGTCGAAGAGGTAAAGAAGTATTTTCGCGACAAGGTATATACAACCGTAATTCCGCGAAATGTCCGGCTTGCAGAAGCACCAAGCTACGGTATGCCAATTATGGAATATGATCCGAAATCAAAAGGTGCAGAAGCCTATATGGAATTCGCAGCAGAGTTCCTCGAATCGGAAGGAGAGATATAGGTGGCCGTTCAAAGGAAAAACGGACTTGGTCGCGGTCTGGATGCGCTTTTCGGAGAGATAAATGTTGCGGTTGCGGCAGTTCCCGAACCGAAGCATGAAGGCCGGAACGTAGACACAGGAGGCACGGAAAGCAGCGTACTCTATATCGATATCGATGCGATCAAACCGAATGCGATGCAGCCAAGACAGCAATTCAATGAAGAAAACATCGAAGGTCTTGCTGAATCGATACGGTTACACGGCGTAATACAACCGATTATGCTCCGCGAAAGCGGAACCGGGTATGAGCTTGTCGCCGGGGAAAGGCGTTGGCGTGCAGCCAGAAAAGCGGGGCTTCGGGAGATTCCCGCGATTGTTCGGACGCTCAGCAGCGAAGAGAATGCCCTGTTTGCGATTATCGAAAATGTGCAGCGGGAGGATCTGAATCCCCTTGAAGAAGCCGGGGCATTTCGGAAGATCATGGATGTGTACGGCATGACACAGGAAAATATTTCCAGAAGCGTCGGGAAAAGCCGTCCTTACATTGCCAACACGCTGCGGCTTCTGAAGCTGCCGCAAGAAATTCGGGAGATGATTACCGCCGGCAATCTGACGTCTGGACATGCGAATGCGCTTGGCGGTATCAAAGATTCCGAGAAGCAGCTTGCGGTCGCCAGGCAGGTGGTTCGCGAAGGACTCTCCGTTCGGGAAGTCGAACTGCTTGCGGCGAAACTGTCCGGAAAGCAAAAGGAAGCTGCAGCCGTCAAGGCAAAACCGAGAAGGAAAAACGAGGAGATTCGCAGGGTCGAAGAAGAACTGACCGGCTTGATCGGGACGAGAGTAACGATCAACAGCAACGGGAAGAACGGTGTCGTCGAGATACACTACTATTCACGCGACGAACTGGAGGGACTCATTGATGATTTTCGCGCGATGCGAAAACGTTGATCGAAAAAGGATACCGAATGTCTGTTGGATATGAAGAAATGCTAAGCCGTGTTGCCGAGCACCTCATTGACCCGATGATGCTGACCGACGCGGATCAAGTCATCGTTTATCAGAATGAAATTATGCGAGATACCTTTGGCGACCTTACGGGAAAACCGCTCGCATTTCTTCTCGGTACAGAGGCGGAAAAGATCGAAAGCTGGATCCGGACACCGGGGCGTAGCGGCAGCTGGTTGTGTACGGAAACGATCCTGGCGGACGTAACCTATCGTCTGCATGCCATGCGCCTTGATGCCGATCAGGAGCGGCAGTTTTCAGCGATTTTACTCCGTGATATTACGGAGCAAAAGGTTGTCGAGGATGGTCTTGCAACAAATCTGCAGAAAATACGCCGCGAAACAGCCATCGCAAAGCAAATACAAAAAAGCATATTGCCGATAGACGATGAATATTGGAATTCAATGCGGTTAAGCTCGTTATACCTACCTGCGGACGATTTGGGTGGCGACGTTTTTGACATCATCCAGCTCAGCGAAGACGAAACGCTTCTGTATATTGCCGACGTCGCGGGTCACGGCATTCAGGCTTCGCTGCTCACGGTGTTCATCCGGGAAAAAATACGCGCGGAAGGAAAGCTTGCGCTGGGCGGACTCGAAAAACTGATCGCAGAACTGCTCAACGGATTTCTCGCGCTGGACATCGATGCGATTCTCTATTTCAGCATTCTGTTCTGTAAATACAACAGAGCGAAAAGCGAGTTATCGATTGCAAATGCAGGGCACAACTGTTATCCGCTCGTGATTCGGGAAGGCGGTCGGGTTGAAGAAGTTCCCGTACGCGGGATGCCGATCAGTAAGATCAGCGATCTGGCCGATTACGAAGAAGAGATTATCGGAATTAAATCGGGCGACCGGTTGATCCTCTATACAGACGGCGTCATTGAAGAATACAGCTCTACCGAAAAGAGGATGTTTGGTGCCGAAGGCGTCCGACAGACCGCCGGAGCGTATTACAAGTTTGGCGGACAGCAGCTTGCACAAAAGATCATAAGTGAAGCGAATAAATATACTTTGGGTGGCGCAAAGGATGATCGAGCGATCATCATCGCGGAGATACTCTGACAACGTTACAGCACAGAGACCTCGGATGCAACCTGAAAAGTGTCAGATTTTTTGTTCGGTGATTCCGATGTTTGCAAGTTCATCGGCGCGATTGTTCATCTGAACGACATATAAAAATTCTTCATAAGAGAACCCGTCGCCGTTATGGGCTTTGAACTTGGCATAGGCTGTATTCAGGGCGGTGCCCTCTCCTTTTAGCGGGAGGTGTCCTTTCACGAGATAGAAGCGAAAATCATGTTCCTGCAAAAATGGAAGCAGCTTTTCCCACAGGTCGCGGTTTTCTACGGGTTCTTTTTTCGAATTCAGCCAACCGTTCTTTTGCCATTTTTCATACCACTTTGCACGAAAACAGTTCATGAGATAAGAACTGTCGCTGAAAACCCTGATGAATTGACCGGATCTTTTCAATTCGGATAATGCGGCGATCAAGGCCATCATCTCCATACGGTTATTTGTCGTATTGATTTCGCCGCCGTGAATTTCCTTTTTATGTTTACCATATTCGAGCACCCCGCCCCACCCGCCGGTGTTGCTTGCGTACTGATTTCCGGAACAGGCACCGTCGGTATAGATGTTTACAGGGAGCGCCCCATCGTGCGTTTTGTTTGACATGCTTCCATTATGAACGGCAGCGCAGATAAATTCAAGCGGAGGGTGCCAGACGGAGAATAGCAATAGTACCGAAGTGTTTTATTTCGACTGGACGCGCGAAGATGATACTTCCAATACATCATATATCACCCGGTTTGACAAAAATGGGCAAAATGTTCGAGATTTGCTGCGGAAAGAAAATGTTTCAAATATACCACTGGGAGCGACAGATGGCTGGCTTTACTATTTTTTACTTGAATATGACACGGACGATAATTGGAATCTTTACCGTATTTCGCTCACGGATGATGACCCCGATCCTGAGCGTATCTGGAAATTCCAGCTACCGGATGAATTTTTATGATCACAGGAGACGGTTCCCAACTGTCCTATCCAACGATCTAACTTTCCGAATATACGTACCGCTACGGAAAGTTTCGTTTGTTCGAGAAGATCTTGTCCTGTGAGACAAAAACTCGAACGAACGTCAGTTTCCGTAGAAATAGCGCCTCATTCATGCGGAAAGTTTCGTTTGTTCGAGAAAACCCTGTCCTATGAGACAAAAAACTCGAACGAACGTCAGTTTCCGTTTTTCAGTCTTTTCATCGAAACAAATATCCAAGTTGAAATAGACGAATTTACTTTTTTGCGCTGCCCCTGTATGATGGTTTTATGAGTTTAAGATATTGTTCATTCTCGAGCGGCAGCAGCGGAAACTGTCATTTAATACGTTCTGACGAAACGGCGATCCTGATCGATGCCGGCATCAGCGCGTCGCAGATCGTTTCGTCGCTTTACCGGGCGAGGACCGATACGGACGAAGTGACCGGTATCTTGGTTACACATGAACATTCGGATCATATCAAAGGGCTTTCCGCTGCGGCAAACCGCATGCCGCAGCTAAGGGTTTGGGGAAGCGGCGGGACGTTCGACGCAATGCAGGATGCTGTGTCCGTTGACCGGCAGGAAAGATTTCAGCCCGGCGAGCAGTTCAGCATCGGAGATCTCGATGTCCGCACTTTTTCAACAAGCCACGATGCAGCCGAACCCATCGGCTATAGCGTCCGACATAAAGGAAAAATCGTCAGCATTGTAACGGATACCGGTATTTTCACGGAAGAGATTCTTCGCGAGACAGCGGATGCAGACATTTTGGTACTCGAATCAAACCACGATATCGACTTGCTCAAAACAGGTCGATACCCGCAGTTTTTGAAAAGCCGGATTCTCGGTGACTACGGACACCTATCCAATGCGCAAGCGGCAAATGCGATCATCGATGTGATGGCGATGGATCGCAAAATGCGGTGCATCCTGCTTGCGCATTTGAGTCGTGACAACAACCGGCCGGAACTCGCGGAGCAGACGGTGACGGAGATGCTCGCGGAGATGGATATCTATAATGGGAAAGATGTTTTTCTGAAATCGCTTCTGCGCGACAGGATGAGCGTGGTATTTGAATTCTGATCAAGAGCGCGCAGGAGCTGTCTGCGTTTCCGCTCTCCATGCCAGCTCATTTTCCGTCGATCAGAAAAAAACGCTTGACAAGAGCATTGAGTTAGTTTATGCTAACTCAAATACGCTCAACGAGAAAAGGAATCGCATCATGATGAAAAAAATATTCGCAATGCCAATAGGTGTCCTGATCGCCCTTGGGCTTTCCCTCCCTGCATTTCCCGTTACCGCATTTGCGGTGCCGTCCGCAGAAGTCTCAATGTACATTACAGACACAACGTATGCAGGCGACGGTCGGCTGCACATAACACAAATGTCCCGGACATCATCATGAACAAAAGTAAGAATAGGAATGAAACACAAGATATTCAGAGGTATTATCACCACAGTGATATCTTTATCGCTGGTGATCGCATCCGTCAGTGTCGCATTTGCGGATCCAGCCGTAGTGGAAGTCACCACCGGTGCGGAACTCAATGCGGCATTGGCGGCGCGATCCGGCATCAGGGGGGAACATTGAAACACACTCAGCTGCGCGCGCATGTTACAATTACCGTGTAAGGTAGAGGGGATGGGGATTGTTCGAAACCGTTTCGGGCAATTTTCTCTATCATAAGAAAAGGTGAACAGGAAGGTCTATGTGAAACGTGATAAAGAAATAATAAAGTTCCCGAAGGTGCAGTTTGCGATTTTCACCGTTTTGTTGATTTTCCTCTTGTCGGATCTTTCAGCATGTGGAGGCACTGTACCGGAAAGTGAACCGATTTCAAAGACAGCGTTTCTGCTTGACACGATGTGTAGCGTTACCGTCTACACGAAGGACGATGCGCGCTATGCGGAAGAGGCCCTCGCGCTGTGTGCCGAGTATGAGCAGCTGCTGAGCCGGACGGTAGCAGACAGCGATATTTCAAGGATCAATGCGGCAAACGGCAGGGCGGTAGCGGTGTCGCAGGCTACGATAGAGCTGCTCAATAAGGCGGTCTATTACGGGGAACTTTCAGACGGCGGTTTTGACGTAAGCATCGGAGCGGTTTCTTCGCTCTGGGATTTTTCATCGGCGTCGGCGGAAAGAAGCATACCGGACGAAGGGGAGATTGCGGCGAAACTGACCTCGGTAAACTTCAAGGACATTGAAGTCACGGAAAACACAATTCGTCTGACCCGTCCCGGCGCACAGCTCGATCTCGGCGGGATTGCAAAGGGCTATATCGCGGATCGTTTGGCAGCGTTTCTCACGGAGAGCGGCGTGAAGACAGCGCTCATTGATCTGGGCGGCAATGTTGTCACCGTCGGCGAAAAGGCGGACGGAACGCCATGGAAGGTTGGTGTTCGGAATCCGTTCACGTTCGGTGCGCCTGTCGGAGAGAATTCAGAAGGGCGCGAAAATGCGGAGGATCCGGTGTCGACGATCTTAGGAACGATCACCGTGAGCGGCACAAAGTCGATCGGGACGTCCGGGACTTACGAACGCTATTTCATGCAAAACGGCGTGCGCTACCATCACATCCTCGATCCGGTGACCGGTTTCCCGGCGGAGACGGATCTTGCGGGCGTGACTGTCGTGACGGATCTGTCGGTCGACGGGGAAGGCTTTACGACCACCTGCATCCTGCTCGGCAGCGTGGCGGCGCAACAGTTTCTTGAAGAGAATCATATTCAGGCGGTGCTTTTAAAGGAGGACGGCACGGTGATCACGACGGGGGATATCGACTATGTGACCGCACGATAAAAAGCAGACGGTAGCGAAACCTGACAAGGATCAGGCAAAGGATATATAAAGGAATGAAGATAAAAAAGACAGCACTGCAGATTCGTACGGCGGACGTCATCTTGACGGCAGCGCTGTTTGTCGGTGCCGTGATCGGCGCTTTTTTCGCCGCGAATGCCGGCGTCTACGCGGACGATGCGCGCGTCACGGTCACGGTGGGCGGGGAACTGTACGGCGTTTATGCGCTCAGTGAGGCGCAGGAGATTGTCGTTGACAAAACTTATGAAAACGTCATCATGATCGAAGAAGACAGTTCAGGACGCATGCGTGTACGCATGAAATCAGCGGATTGCCCCGGACAGGATTGTGTACATCGTCCGCCGATCGACCGAACCGGACAGAGCATTGTCTGCCTGCCGAATATGCTGTCCGTAGAAATACGCGGCGGAGAAGGAGATGCCGATGCCTATACGTACTGACACGAAGTCCAAAATGCGAGACGCGTGCACGACCCTTCCGCCGGTCCGTATGCTTACGCTCTGCGCGGTGCTCACCGCGGTGGCGCTCGTGCTTTCCTATCTTGAAAGTCTGATCCCGTTGCCTGTGCCCGTCCCGGGTGTCAAACTCGGCTTCGCAAACATCGCTGTCTTGTCTGCGCTTTATCTGCTCGGCGGCAGAGGCGCTTTTGCGGTCAACATCATCAGGATTCTTCTTGCCGGATTGATGTTTACGGGATTTTCGGCGATGCTCTATGCGCTGGCAGGCGGCATCCTCGGTGTTCTCGTCATGATTCTGTTAAAGCGCACAGGCTTGTTCAGCGTCTTCGGTGTTTCCGTAGGCGGAGCGACGGCACACATCGCAGGACAGCTTTCCCTTGCCGTTCTCGTCACCCACACCGTTTCGATTTTTATGCTTCTGCCCGCACTGCTCATTTCCGCGGTTCTCAGCGGTCTGCTCATCGGTTTTATCGCGCAGCTGATTCTGCGCACCCCCGGCTTGAAGAGGAGCGTGCATGAATATTGACATCATCTGCGTTGGGACGCTGAAAGAAAAGTATTGGAAAGACGCGGCGGCGGAGTATCTGAAAAGGCTCTCCGGTTTCTGCACAGTTTCTATCGTAGAAGTCAAAGAGGCGCCGCTGCCCGCAAAGGCGCGTCCTGCCGAAGAAGCAGCCGTCATCCTCGCGGAAGGCAAGGCGCTGCTGGCGCAGGTGCACCCGCGCAGCTATGTGATCGCACTCGACGTCCGGGGAAAAGAATTGTCGTCCGAAGCGCTGGCTGTCAAGATTAAAGACTTGACAGTAAACGGAGAAAGCCGCATCGCATTTATCATCGGCGGCTCGCTCGGGTTGTCAAAAGAATTACTTGACGGTTCCGACATGCGGCTTTCATTTTCTCGGATGACATACCCGCACCAACTTATGCGCGTGATCCTGCTCGAACAGATCTACCGAAGCTTCAAGATCAACAGAGGTGAAACCTATCATAAATAAAAAGAGGTAAGCGGATTTGAGCAATCCTCTCTGCCTTAGGAACCGGAACACCCTCCCTATCTATTCCGGTATTGTCATCATTCGGAGCAGGTCTGTATACTGTGCAAGCGCACCGATATTTGCGTAGTACATCGTCGAAGTGCCTTCCTGCCGCGCTTCGATCAGCCCGCCGATGACCAGTTTGTTCAGGTGCTGCGAGACGGTTGCCTGCGAATATGGAAACGCAGCTACGAGATCTTTGTTGCGCACCGGTGTCCGCGCTGTATTGCATTTCATGATATATTGAAACATCTCGATGCGCGCGGTGTGTGCCAACGCATCGGAAATCTTTGCAAGCCGCTGTGCGCGGCTGTCTTCGTTCTGATCCGCTTTTCTGATTCTCATTCCGTCTCTCCGTCCGGTATTCGGCATCCAACAAGTAGATATTTTACGCCTTGCCGCGCACATTTACAACGAACCGCGAACGCTTATTCTGTGTACGGGTTCTTTAATATCTCGAAATGATTCTTTTGGTAATTGATTGTACCATCGGCCTTCAGCTTTGACATTTCTGCGGATAGTGCACTTCGTTCTACGGATAGGAAATCCGCAAGTTCCTGTCTGTTGTAAGGAATATCAAATCGCCGGTTGTTTTCTTGCCGTGCTTGTTCCGTCAGGTACGAGAGCAGTTTTTCTTTTGTGGTGCGCTTTGTGATATGCTCCATCTTTGCTGACAGCAGGACGTTTTTTTGCGCCAAGATGCGGAGCATGTTGCGAATCAACTTCGCGTGAAACGTGCAGGCGGACGAGCAGCTTGTCACAACTCTTTTGTAGTCGATAAAGAGAATTTCGCTTTCTTCTTTTGCAAGGACGCTGACGGGGATGCGCCCAATTCCGCTGCAGACAACAGCTTCCGCAAACATATCCGGCGGAGAGATTTCAGTCACAATAGAGGTGTTTCCCCATACGTCGTCTTTTACAAGATGAAGCCTGCCGCTGACCACTACGCCGATTTCGGTAACGGTATCGCCTTCAAAGTAAACGGTTCCACCTTTCGGATAAGATCGAAGCGATGCACCCAAACAGTTCAGCATCGCATTAAAATCATCATGGCCAATTCCCGCAAACAACGGGGAATGGCTTAACTGCGAAAAGTATTTTTCCATAGGATCCCTTTCTGTTGGTAATCCAACCATTCCGTTTACATCAGGTTACTGTAATGTGGACGATAAATCAAGGGGTTCGTTTGTATTTGAGGGCTATTTTTGTTAACATGAAAGTCACAACGCTGGCATGCGTGATAAAGGGCGGCGGCACAGTGTGTTTTACAAAAGCGCCGCGCACAAATCACGTAATACATAAAGACGGTCGCAAAATGAATGCAAATAAAAACTTCAGTCAAATATTTCCGCATTATCATCCCGCAGCGGTATTCCTGTACATCGCCGCTGCTGTCGCATGTACGATGCTCACGCTCCAGCCGCTTTACGTAGCGATCTCCTTTGTGATCGGCAGTTTCTATTCCATCTATCTGAACGGATGGAAGAAATACTGGTTCGGGCTTCGGTGGCTTTTGATGATGTTCTTTATCATTGCTGCGGTCACCCCGATTACAAATCACCGGGGCAGAACAGTGCTGTTTTATCTCTTCGGTGAAAAGTTTACGGGAGAAGCACTGCTTTACGGCGTCTGTACCGGCGGGATGTTTGTGTGTATGTTCGTTTGGTTCCAGTGTTATCAAAGACTGATTACCGCTGATAAGTTTATGTACCTGTTCGGGCGGATTGCACCGACCTTGGCGATGGTCGTATCGATGATTCTCCGCCTCGTTCCCGTCACAGGACGGAAGCTTCATGAAACGGCAGACGCCCGAAAGGCTTTGGGTGCAGATGCCGGCGTCAAAAATGGCGCAAAGATTTCCGGTATCCTCATGAGCAGATGCATGGAGGACAGCATTGACACGGCGGATTCCATGCGCGCGCGCGGATATGGTTCTGGGAAAAGAACGGTGTTTAAGGCGTATAAAATAAAACCGGCAGATGCGGCTTCGATCCTGCTGCTCAGCGTGCTGTTGATCTTAAGCCTTTTCGGCATTTTGATCCTCGGAAAAACGTTTACATTCTTTCCGACAGCGGGTGGATTCTTCGGCGCGCAGACCGGAGGACAGATGCCGGGTCTTCTGAACATCCCGGATCTTTCACCGCCGGCATACCTCTATGCGGCAGGGTATGCCGCTTATGCGGCAATGCTGCTTTATCCGTTTATTCTTGAATTGAGGTATCTGTTAAGATGGCGCTGATCGAAATTCAAAATTATGGTTTTTCATATGCCGGTTGTGAACAAAACGTGTTGTCAGGTATTTCACTTGACATTGATGCCGGGGACTTTGTGCTCGTATGCGGCAGATCGGGTAGCGGAAAGACGACGTTGTTGCGCAGCTTAAAACGAGAGATCGCCCCTGTCGGTATTTCCGGGGGGGAGATCATCATAAACGGAAAGAAAAAATTTACATTGCGGGAATCTGCGGAGACCGTAGGCTTCGTCATGCAGGATCCGGACAATCAGCTTGTGATGGATTCTGTCTGGCTCGAGCTCGCGTTCGGTCTTGAAAATCTTGCGGTTCCCCCGGAGGAGATCGGCCGACGCATCGGTGAAATTGCCGCCTTTTTCGGCATTGAAAAATGGTTCGGAAAAAATGTATTTGAGCTTTCAGGAGGACAAAAACAGATTCTCTGTCTTGCCTCCGTCATCGCCATGCAGGCGGAAATCATCATTCTGGATGAACCGACGGCACAGCTCGATCCGATCGCCGCAGAGGAATTTCTGCACGTGCTGAAGAAGGTCGGAAAAGAACTGGGAAAAACGATTCTCATCTCAGAGCATAGGCTGGAAGAGTTGCTTTCGGACACGGATAAAGTGCTTTATCTCGAAAAGGGCAACGTGCGCTACTATGGAACGAACCGGGAATTTCCGATGTTCCTCGCAGAAAACGGAGAAGAAGGACGCATCTATGCCGAGGCACTCCCTGCTCCGACGCGGCTTTCGCTTCAGTATCCGATTTCGAAAAATCATCCGCTCAATGTACGGGAGGGGCGAAAGTGGCTCGCCGCCGGGATGACGCAGGAAGACACGAGCGGGCAAAAAGCAAATACGGAGAACGCAAAAATTCCCCGATTCTACTGCACTTATTCTCCGCCGGCAGAAACAGGCAATGTACTGCATCCTGCGCCGGTCATCTCGCTGAAGGACGTATGGTTTCGTTATGGAAAGGACGAGGCCTTCGTGCTGAAAGGACTCGAAACGAAAATCGATGAAGGTACACTGCATGCGTATGTCGGTAGCAACGGAAGCGGCAAAAGCACGATGCTCAAAGTCATCAGCGGCATCTTAAAACCGCAGCGTGGTAAGGTGGTGATCGCTCCCGGGAAGCGGGTCGGCATGCTGTTTCAGGATCCGAAGTCACTTTTTGTCAGCGATACGCTGCGCGCGGAACTGTCCGAACATCTAAATACGGGACAACAAAACGCCAAGGAACGAAAAGCAGGCGAAACAAAAACCGAAAGGATTGCCACCCCGGAAGCAACGCGCGATATGGCTGAAAAACTGGGTCTGTCCGATCTGCTCGACAGGCACCCCTATGACCTTTCGGCGGGGGAAATGCAAAAGGCAGCGCTTGCAAAAGTGCTTTTGCTCCGCCCGGACATTTTGCTGCTCGACGAGCCGACGAAAGGCTTGGATGCCTTTTCCAAACGGGAGATCGCGGAGATTCTCATGCGGCTCAAGGAAGAAGGTGTGACCATCGCGATGGTTACGCACGATCTGGAGTTTACCGCACAGTACGCCGATAGATGTTCGATGATCTTCGGCAGTGCCGTCATCGCGACAGACAGCGGCAGGGCATTTTTTGAAAACAACATGTTCTATACGACGAGCGTGAGCCGTATGTCAAGGGGAATTCTTGACGGATGCATTCTCGCGTCGGATATCGGGTGCAGAGAAGATGCGTAGCAGTTCGGGGAATCGGATACTGAACAGCGTTCTGAAAATCTCGGAACCGATCATGCTCGTGTTCGTATTTGTCGTGCTCGCTTACTGTGCGGTCACAAAGGCGGAAAGCTCCGCCGCGATTACGCTGTTTGCTGCCATCCTATCCTGTCTGCCGTTTTTTCTGCGCTATGAACTCAAAAGACCGAAACCGGGAGAGATCATGCCGATCGTGGTGCTCTCGGCGGTGGCCGTCGTGGGAAGATTGGCGCTTGTTCCGATTCCAAACTTTCAACCGGTGTCGGCGCTGGTCATCTTTACGGGCGTTTTCTTCGGGCGTCAAAATGGATACCTGATGGGCGCTTTCACCGCATTGGTTTCCAACATGATCCTCGGACAGGGTCTATGGACGCCGCTGCAGATGTACGCGTGGGGTTTCATGGGCTATATCGCGGGCGTGCTATCAGAAAACGGATTTTTCGGAAAGGGCGGATATGATAAGACGAGCCGCAGAAGAGTCCTCGTTTATGTATACGGCGTTCTTGCATCCCTGCTGTACAACCTGTTTATGGATACATGGTTCATCGTTACCTTCCTGAAGGACGCAACACCGGCAGTCGCCCTTTCGGCCTATGGGGCGGGATTCGTGCTTGGAATCTCCCACATCACGGCAACCGCGCTCTTCCTTGTGCTTACCGTTGCCCCTTGGGGCGCAAAGATCCGGCGTATAAAGATCAAATACGGATTATAACCTTTTATAAAACACGCGGTGCGGTCGCTCTGCACAGACCGCTCTTTGACTGTGCGATAGCGGTCTGTCGAAGCAGCGTTTTTCGGTCGGAAACGATACAGGCAAGTCGTTTTTAGGGTATACTTTAGACATGACAAAATTTTTACTGAAAAAATTTATAAAGAACGATGGGGACGCAGCTGCGCCTGAAGTGCGCGAAGCCTATGGAAAGCTTGCCGGCGTCACAGGTCTGATCACGAACATCATTCTTGCACTCATGAAGGGCTTGATCGGGTTTTTCTCGGGCAGCATCGCTGTCATTGCCGATGCGTTCAACAACCTGTCGGATGCCGTTTCTTCGCTGATCACGCTGGTCGGCTTCAAGATGGCCGCAAAGGAAAAAGATGCGGATCATCCTTACGGACATGCTCGCATCGAGTATATGACCGGCATCGTGATCGCGGCACTGATCATCCTGTTGGGGTTCAAACTGTTCAGCAGTTCCTATGAGAAAGCGATTCATCCTGAACCGATCGCGTTCAGCGTCCTGACGGCGGTATTTCTGCTCGTCGCAATCGGAGCCAAGATCTGGCAGACCGTTTTCAATTTTTCGCTCGCAAAGCGGATTCATTCGGGCGCGCTGCGCGCGATCGGCGTAGATAGCCGCAACGATGTGATCACAACTTCAGTCGTCCTCGCGTCGCTTGTCTTCGGGTATTTTACCGGCATCAACATCGACGGGTATACGGGTGTGGTCGTCGCGCTGTTCATCATGTATTCCGGCGTCATGCTGATCCGGGAGACCTCGCGTCCGCTGCTCGGGCAGGCACCCGACCCCGATCTTGTAAACCGGATTGCAACATTGATCCGCGAGAAGGACGGCGTCATGGGCATGCACGATCTCGTTGTACACGATTATGGTCCCGGGCGACTCTTTGCTTCCGTACATATTGAAGTGGATGCAGCAGAGGATGTGCTGAAAAGTCATGAAGTCATCGATGATATCGAAAGAGAAGCGATGCGGAAACTGAAAATAGAACTTGTCGGGCACATGGATCCGATCGACACAAAAGATCCGCTCGTCTATGAGCTCAGAGAAAAGATTACGCGGCTTTTGATTGACACAGAAAATGTCGTCGGAATGCACGATTTGCGCATCGTACGCGGCGAACACCGGATCAATGTCATCTTCGATGTGGTGCTCGCCCTAAAGGGCGCGGAGAACAAAACGGAGCGGGAAGAGAAGCTCCTGAACTTCCTGGAAGAGAACATAAAAGCACTCGATCCGAAATACGAAATCGCCGTGACCTTTGACACGGACTATACCGCGACGCTTTAAGTCTTCAGGACGCTCCATTCAAGATACTGTGCGCCGTATTCAAAATCAACATCGCGCAGGGATGGAAATGCATGTGCACCGGTCGTTCCTGCAAGGGTCGCCAATCGGGCGTGGGCTTGAAATGGGTTGACGGAAATGCGCGCGGTCTGGATCTTGCGCCTCGGCACAAAGGAATACTTTCTGCCCCACGCACCCGTGCGGACGGAGAGAAACCGATCATTGACCGAGACGCCCTTGCCCCGGTAGCTCAGATGTCCCGTGATGCCCATAAAGATCAAAACGGGAAGGCTTGTCAGGATGATGAGCAGCAGATGTTCTGAGACATAATTTACGACGTGCGTACCTGTGATCGCGGAGAAGATGAAGGAAATGCTCAGCCATGCGATGAGCACGAACGGGAACATCCACAGAACGTACCTGCGAATCGACCGGAAATCAGCGCGGCGCGGCAACGCATTAAATTCCCTTGGTCTGCCATCAAAATCAGGAAGAACCGTTTTAAGGAAAAAATCGACTTCATTCATCGAGATAAAAGGATGGAGTACCGTGAGCCCGAGCACCCCCTCGTTTGCGCCTTTACCGCCGCTCTGTGCCTGTACTTTCAGCGTTGCCGTCGTCACGGAAATCTCCGCATAGCCGATGATTCGCCGGATCAGTCCCTGTGATATCCGCACTTCCTGAATGCGGTTTTTTTCAATGCTGATGGTTTTATGGTCGATCAGACCGCGTTCGATTTCGATCTTACTTGCCTCGTTTCTGACGGTGAATCCGAAGTTTGAAATGAGGACGCCGAGGACCGAAATAAACCAACTTGCGAAAAAGAACGCAACGACGATTGCGATGAGACCGGGGATCGCGATGGTAGAAAGAAAAGTATAGGCGCTCTCGTAAGCGACGGTCTTGAAAAAGATGTCTGCAAACTGTGAGAGTCCGCCCAGAATGATCAGTGCGATAAGGAGCGCTTTGCTGTTCGACAGTCCCGTGAGGATCAGATTTTTCAGCGGCATGCGGTATACGACATTCGGAAGCAACACCTGCGCGGTGCCTGTGTTCATCGCCTGCGCATGCATCTGCGGTACGCTGCACGCCGCAGACAGACCGTCCGGTGCCGGGTTCTGTGTCGGTTCTGCTTCTGCGTTTTTGATTGCAAAGATGCGGTCGCGCATGTAACTTGAGACATCCTTGCGGATGCAGGGGATCTTGCCGTCGTCGCCCTCTCCGCCCGCCGTATCGATCTTGACGGTTGCAACTTTAAAGATGCGTTCGGTCAGGGACTCCGAAATGTCTACCGACTGAATCTTTGCGATGGGGATCCGCTTGTCTACGCGGCGCAGGATGCCTTTTTTAATATGAACCTCGCCGCCGGAAACCTGCCACCGGATGCGGCGGTAGCTCAGGAAGGAAAAGAGCAGCGTTAGGAGCACGATCAGGGTGATGGCGACAAGCATGATACTTATGATCCGGATAGGATATGGACCGATGGGCACGATCGCATATGCCGAGTTGTCTCCCTGAAGGATCGGACCCGCCGCATAGATCAAAAAAACGATAATCCATGCGCGCAGATTGCGAATCAGAAAGACGCCGATGTAAGCGTTGCTGACACGCTGCGGCTGTGAAATATCGATCGGCTCCCGTAAATACTCAGACATTTTCTTTCACGGTCTTGACGAGTTCGGTGATTCGGTCGCGCATCGCTTCCGCATCGGCAAACGGCAACCCCGGGATTTCCACGGTGCCGCCCGCGGTCATGATGTTCACGGCGGCGAGCCGCAGCGTACGCATGACCGGACCGTGCTTCGTATCGGTGTACTGTATCTTGATCATCGGAACGACCGTGTAGGTGATGACAAGGATGCCTTTTTTGATAGAGATCTCATCATCGCTGATATAATAGCGAAAACGGGTGTAACGAATCTGCGGTAGGATGATCACGAAGACGATGAACAGAAGCGCAAACAACCCCGCGGGCATCAGCAGATATCCGGCGGTGAAGACATCCAGCATAAAAAGAACGACGAAGGGGATCGCGCAAAAGATGCTGACGATCAGAGAGATGATCAATGCGGTAAACCGCCAGGCATGGACGACTCTCTTGTTTAGTTTTTCTGTCGGTGCAATGCGCATTTGTTTTCGTGCCTCACGGACTGATCCTGCATAGAAACCATTGACTTCAATTCATATAATAGCATGAATGGACAGCGGTTCGATATTTTTCGGTGAAAACCTTTGACATTTTTCCGGCGGCATGTTTGAATTTCAGTATGCAAAGTAAGATTACATTGGCGCACGGAAGCGGCGGTCGCGATTCAGCAGTGCTTATGCGGGATATCTTCGGAAGGTATTTTTCAAACCCCATTTTGGACAGATTGGAGGACGGTGCTGTGCTGGCGTTTTCGTCTGCGGACGATGCGGGCGCGGTCGTTGTCAGCACGGATTCTTTTGTCGTGACCCCGATTGAATTCGCGGGTGGCGACATCGGCAAACTCTCCGTATGCGGAACGGTCAACGACGTGCTCATGATGGGCGCGCATCCGAAATATCTGACCTGTGGATTTATCCTTGAAGAAGGACTGGAGACCGTGCAGCTTGACAAAATCGCCTCATCCATGGCAAAGACGGCAAGCGCCGCGGGCGTACAGGTTGTCGCCGGGGACACAAAGGTGATCAGCGGCAGCGGCGGTCTCTTTATCAACACGACGGGAATCGGCGTGTCAAGGAAATTGATTGACGGACACGAGCCGCCCTCTGCGGCGCATGCAATGCCGGGGGATGCCGTGATCGTAAGCGGAAACCTCGGAGATCATCACGCCTGTATTCTGTCGGCGCGCATGGGCATCGGGAATGGGATCAAGAGCGACTGCGCGGTATTATCGGAGATCGTAGATGCGCTTTATGCCTCGGGTGTAGGGATCCATACGATGCGTGACGTTACACGCGGCGGGCTTGCGACGGTGCTGAATGAGATTTCAGCCGCATCCGGGGTACGGATTGAGCTGTCCGATGAACTGATCCCCGTAGATCCGGAAGTTCGCGCCTTCTGCGGTGTGATGGGACTGGATCCGCTTTACATGGGAAACGAAGGTAAGATGATCGCGATCGTGCCCGCTGAAGACGCAGCGCGTGCGCTCGAAGCGATGCGATCTTTCGAAATCGGTAAAAACGCCGGGATCATCGGATCCGTGACGGACGATCTGACGTCGGACAACAGGCAGAACGGTTTCGTGACCATACGGACAAAGATCGGCGGAACGCGGCGCATCGATATGCTGTTCGGTGAAGGACTGCCCAGAATATGCTGAGAGACCTAACCCTCCGGTTCCCCTCGGCGTTATGAAATCCTAATAAAGATCAATATTCCGGTCTGATCGTCAGTATGGAACCCTCTTCCGTATAGGTGAAGGTAAAAATTTGCCTGGCGGATAGGATCGTCTGCGGTTCTCCGGAAAGCGCGGCAGCCGTATAGAGATGTTCAATGGCGCGGGAAAGTCTTTCGCCATGCAGTCCGGCAGCCGTCAGCGCGGCAGCGGTTAGGTTGGCGGTTTCTATGGGATCCGCGGCATTTCTCAGAAAAACGATCTGTACGGAGGGACTATCCGGGTTTACGGTAAGTCGCCCGGCATCCCCAAAGCGATAAACGGCAAGTCCGTACGGCACCTCCGGAATCGGATCCAACTTATTCGAAATCAGATCGTTGGATTGCAGCGCTTCTGCAAAGGCGTTCACATACGCGTCCGGATCGAAATCGGGAATCGGCGGCGCAGACTGTTCTGAAAACGTCAGATACGTGAACAGCGCGCGAACCGGATACCACAGTTCGGAAAAAGCCCATTCATCCTCGGCGGTGAGTCGGAATACGATGATCTCTCTTCCGTGACCATTCGCAACGAGATACAGCGTTCCCGCGATCTCACCATCAGAGAAGAAATCCAGCGAGGCGACAAATACGGAATTGTGCAGATAATCGGACTCCCGCGGCGCTGTGCTCACAAACATCAAAGCCTCGGGAACGACTTCTCCGAACCCCTCAGCCCCCATTGACAGATCGGGCATATAGCCATCGGAAAGGAGCTGTTCGCCGTATTTTGCCATATATTCCTCAAAGGCGGCTGCTCGTTCATCTGCAAACGTCATTTCATAGCCGCTGTCCGAAATCACCGCTTCCACGGTGAGATACGAATGTTCATAAACAGTCGCACCGCTATAATCCGGAACATAGAAAAATGCATCCTGCCCCATATAGCCGCGCGCCTTCCACTCGTCATTGTAGTATTCAATCGTAAAGCCGTCGCCCGCATAAGACAGGTTCTTGTCACTGCCGGAATCCCGATCGGAGCTACCGGTGGTATTGAACGCACTAATTCCGACAATCGCCACAACTGCGACAAAAAACGCAATGAAAATAACCAGGCAGCCGACCAGCAGACGCTTACGCGGCGATTTGCGCACGAAGCCGTTTCCGGAAACCGATCCGCCGCCCGCCGGTTCGCCGCCATGCGCACCCGATCCGCCGTTCGGCACCCCTGCATAAGGCGACGCAGGAAGGGGATTTCCGTAGGTATCATGTGTGGCATGATTTACGGTAGCGCCGAGCGGACGGGCAGCCCGAGACACGTCCGTACCGCAGTGTGCGCAGTAGCGGGTATTTTCATTTACATAAGAACCGCATTTCGGACAACGCATAATCAAAATTCCTTTCGCAGCGAAAAGCAATCAAACAAAGGAAATCATAAGGTTTCCATAAACAGTTCTGTGACTACTTCAATATTCTATTCCAATTCGAAGAAAATTGCCATCGCCTGACTCGCAACGCGCTTCCGGTTGTTATTTGAGGCGGAATTCGGTATACTGCACAGATACGGGATTTTGAACCCTGTTTTTTTGAGCGACTTCCCGGACGGAAGACAAAGAAAGAGAACCTTATGTCAAGAAGCAATAAAATCATCAACATCGCCGTGATCGCTCATGTCGATGCGGGGAAGTCAACTTTGGTTGATGCCTTGCTGACGCAGAGCGGCGTATTCCGCGAAAACGAAGTCATCATTGACTGCATCATGGACAGTGACGACATCGAACGGGAGCGCGGCATCACGATCTATTCCAAGAA
>JAISKP010000065.1 GCA_031260885.1 Eubacteriales Family XIII. Incertae Sedis bacterium | reverse complement strand
TTTGCTATTGGGTGAGCGCGATTCACCCCGACTGGATCTATCCGCTCACGCAGGAACAGCGCGTGGCAGAGCAAATTTTGGCTATTTTTGCGAGCGGATTTTTTATCGGCCTTTCCGTCAAATATCTCATCAGCATCTACGATACCGAACGGAAAAAAGCTGAAGCGGCCAGCCGCACAAAGAGCATTTTCCTATCCTCGATGAGCCACGAAATGCGCACCCCGATGAACGCCATCATTGGCATGACCGCCATCGCCCGCTCTACGGATGATCCCAAAAAAAAGAACTATGCATTGGACCGGATCGAGGAGGCCTCCGAGCATCTGCTGGGCGTGATCAACGACATTCTGGACATGTCCAAGATAGAAGCCGATAAGCTGGAGCTTTCCCGTATTGAGTTCAGTTTTTACCGTATGCTGCAAAAAGCACAAACTGTTATCAACCCCCGCATCGAGGAGAAGGAACAGTCTTTCTCCGTTACTGTAGACAAGAACATCCCGGACACGCTGATCAGCGACGACCAAAGGCTGACGCAAGTCATCATCAATCTGCTTTCCAATGCGATAAAATTCACAGACAAAAACGGCCGGATCGCACTGAATGCCAGTTTGCTTGGCGTTCAAGACGGGGTGTATGAAATTCAGATCGAAGTTTCCGATACGGGGATCGGACTCAGCGCAGAACAGATCGGACGCCTGTTTGGTTCTTTCGAGCAGGCCGAAAGCGGGACATCCCGAAAGTACGGTGGTACCGGGCTCGGACTCGCAATTTCAAAGAGCATTGTCGAATTGCTCGGCGGCCGAATCTGGGTGGAGTCAAAACCGGGCAGGGGTTCGCAATTCTTCTTTACCTTTAAAACGCTGGCAGGTGCGGACAAATCGGAGTATCGCGTGATCGGGACTACGGATGATGCTGACGTTTCGCCCTCTTCGGCAGATCCGAAGCAAGTAGAAGTTTCCCTGCGCGGCAAGCGGATCTTGCTGGCGGAAGATGTCGAAATCAATCAGGAGATCGTGATGGCGCTTCTTGAGCCCACAGGCATCGAATTTGAATGCGCTGCCAACGGAGCAGAGGCGCTTGAAAAGTTTCGGGCTTCTCCGCAAAGCTATGACTTGATTCTAATGGACTGCATGATGCCTGAGATGGATGGATATGAAGCGACGGAACGGATACGAGCTCTCGCCGATCCTCATGCACAGCAAATTCCCATCGTGGCAATGACGGCCAATGTGTTTCAGGAAGATATCGACAAATGCCTGGCGTCGGGCATGAACGCCCATATCGGAAAGCCGCTCGATTACAACAAATTCCTGGCTATCCTGCAAGATTATCTCCGCGATGTCTGACGAACTCGTCAATTCGTTGTTTGAAGCTGTTTCAGGCGGTTCGAGGCATAGAACCTTGCGTCGACCTCAACCGGTTGGCTTTTGTAAATCTCAAAATCAATGAGCCCCGACTGATAATCCTCTTCGTTTTCTTTAAGTTGCTTCACATTTTTCAGCAGCGCCAGATCCGCATATGCGGGGTCCGTATCCAAAATCAAATCCAGCATATCCCGCAGTTCATGCTGATAGACATGACGGACTTCGTGCAGAACCGAATTGAGATTGTCCGCGAATAAATCATTCTCCAAATGAGCACTATCGATGTTGATCACATTGTTTGCGCGATCATAGTTTGCCAGCACGCCATCATCTAAATCAGCCTCTTGCAAGGCCGGGGCGGGGAAACCGAGTTCCCGGGATTCATACGCCACAACCTGCAGCAAGATCCCCATCTTGTCGGGATTGGAATACGTTTGCCAAGCACCTGCATCCATGTTCGATAGAAAGTGAGCTTCTCCTTCGGCGCATTGGATGCCCCATGAGATCGCGTCGGGGTTTACAACTGTGATGATGGAAAGGTCGCTTTGTATAGATTCTTTTTGGTCTCCGTCTGTTGTACTATGGAAAAAATACCATCTCGCCCCAACAAGCAGAACTGCGTAAGTCAGAATCAAAACAAAGATTAACTTCTGTGTTGTACGCATTGACATCGCAATTACCTCCTTTCCCTATGCTTGTTATATCAAGCAGAAATGTCGCGAACATCACCCCAAATATCGTATTTTCGCGCACAGCACGGCCTTGGGGGCAAAATCAGTGATTCTCTCGAGGATCTTATTTTTATATCAAACGCGAACAATATGCGATCGCTTTGGCTTTCAGGAATTCATCTATGCCGAGTTCATAATATTATTGTATAATAGTGTGTTATATTTCCACACGGAGAAGGAGGGACGAAGATGTCTGTAAAGTACGTTTATCTGTTTAGTGAGGGCGATGCCAGTATGCGCAATCTGCTCGGAGGAAAAGGCTCGAACTTAGCCGAAATGACCGGGCTCGGCATGCCGGTACCGCAGGGTTTTACGATCACGACGGAAGCCTGCACGAAATATTATGACGACGGCGAAAAGATCAATGAGGATATTCAGGCGGAGATCCTCGAATACATTACAAAACTCGAAGGACTCACCGGCAAGAAATTCGGCGATGTCGAAAACCCGCTGCTCGTATCCGTGCGCAGCGGCGCGCGTGCGTCAATGCCGGGCATGATGGACACGATCCTGAATCTCGGCCTCAACGATACGGTCGTGGAAGCCTTTGC
>JAISKP010000032.1 GCA_031260885.1 Eubacteriales Family XIII. Incertae Sedis bacterium | reverse complement strand
TCCTCGTCGCGCCCTTCCGTGAATTCCGCGCCGAATCCAAGACGTTCCGCGATCTGACTGAATATCCAGTAGTCGCTCTGCGACTCGCCGAGCGGCTCGATCGCCTTCTTCTGATAGATGACGACCTGCCAGTTGTTGCCGGTCTGACCGTAGGAGGCATATCCGCCGTTTCCGCTGTTGCAGAATTCACCGATGTCGGTGCGTTCCAGATTTGTGCAGGCCGGCAGGATGACGTCCGCAAATTTGCCTTCGGGCGAGAGATGCATGTCTTGATTGATGACAAACTCCAACTCGGGACTCTGATACATCCTTGCCCATTTGTTCGTCGCGAGCATCGAGCCGAAGAATCCGCCGCCGTAGCGATAAAACAGATGAACACGATTGTGTCCGGGCATCGGATAGACGTGCTTGTTGAATTGCTGTTCAAGATCGTTGCCACAAAAGCCGTCGCCGATCCATTCATCATGACCCGTTAAGATCGCGTCGGGGACGTTCGGTCTGTACAGACGCTGCTGCACCTCGTTGATCGCGGTGTGATCTGCGATCGGTTCGTTTGCAATGCTCGACTTCGCATCGGAATAGCCGCCGAACCAGAATTCATAGTCGATCGGTCCGCCGGCATGCGCTGTCCACATATTTCGTCCCGGATTGCCCATGCCCTGCATCGCAAAAAGCTGAACGAGGAGCCGGGCATAATCCGTGCCGCCTGTCGTACGGCATGCGCCACCCCAACCGACCCGGACACCGGAACCGCCCATCGTGTTTGTCGAAGCCCAGCGCCTTGCCAGCGCCTTGATGACGGGCGCACGAACGCCGGACAGTTCTTCTGCCCATTTCGGCGTCTTGGGCGTCTTGTCCGCGCCCTTGCCGAGGATGTGATCCGCCCACTCTTCAAAGCGGTGCACGTGTTTTTCCACGTATTCATGATCGTAGGTATCTTCGATCAGCCAGACGTAGGCGATCGCTTCCATGAGCGCCGAATCCGTGCCCGGCCTCGGACCGATCCACTTATCGCCCTGCTTGACGGAAGTGAAATTGTTGAACGGATCGACATAGATGACGGAGATGCCGGCTTCTTCGAACCACTTGCGCCAGATGTTGCTCTCGTTCGCGCTGTAGCAGCCGTGTGTGGAGTCCGGATCGTGCGACCAGAAGAGCAACGTCTCCGTGTTTTTCAGACAATCTTCAAGCAGATCGAACTGTTCCGGACAACCGAGCCGCCAGAAGTGACCGTAGGTGTGCGATGCGCCCCAGTGAAACCCTTCCCAGGAATCCGGATTGTCGAGCACCTGCGTGTAACCGAGTAAATTAAAAAAACGTTTGAACGTGGAGAGCTTATAACCGACCAATCCCCAACTGTGATGGGAACCCGTACATGCGGTCACCCCTTCCTTGCCATAGGTCTTCTGAATGCGTTTGATCTCTCTTGCGACCAACCCGAGCGCTTCGTCCCAAGAAGCGCGCCGATATGCGGACTTGCCCCTGTTTTCCGCATTGCGGTTCTGCCCGTCCGGCGTTTCGTTAAAATCTTCACGAATCAGCGGATAGAGCACGCGGTCATAGGAGTATGCCTTGTCCTTGTCCTGCAGCCCGAGCGCCGTAACGGTTACGCGGCGCGGCGGCGTGAATTCCTTCCCCTTTGCGCGGATCGTCCAGCCCTGCGGGTCATCGTCCTTCAGGATCAACGGTCTGACCCGACGAATGCGCCCGTCCTCTACATAAATTTGAAGCGGTCCTCCAAGGGAATTACCGTAGGTGATTGTTTCTGTCATAGCAGACGATACCAACCTTTCGATGATGCGATAAGTTTCATTCTCATGCTCATTATAGTTCTGGGCCGGAATAAAGTTAAATGCAAAATCAAGGTTCGTTATTCATTCAGTGCATAACCGGATTTCTTTAGAGCGTCCCGAGCCTGTCCTCAATGCCGATATAGGTTTCAGGCCAGCCGAATGGTTCTATGCCGCTGAACGCCTTTATAAAAGTGTGCAGCGCAGGATGGGTGTTCTCGGAATCGTACGTCAACATGATCTGTCGCCAACAATTTTTATCTAAGATCGGAATAAACGCAAGGGAAGAAAAGGTGCTTCTCCTCATATGCCGCCCCCCGATATAGATTCCGTTCCCCTGCTGAATGTGCATAAGCACAGACTCGATCTGATTTAAGAATTGCGGCGGTCTTGGCATGAACCCTTGGTCTTCACAAAGCCGCTCAAAAGAACGCCAAAGCTCCTCGTGATAATTGTTGCCTTTTTCGGTACCCACCGATAGAAATTCCTCTTCTGCAAGATCTGCAAGCGAGAGGTATTCCCTTGCGGCAAATCTGTGATCCTTATTCATGACGGCCACCAAAGGTTCTTTAAATAATTTTTTCTGCAAGATATTCTTCTGTCTGAGTTGTGTGAGTTTCGGCAAAATCGCAATGTCGAGATCTCCGGCGATCAATCCCTGTACACACTGCCTCGGATCTGTCGCGAGATAGGTAAGCGTGCACGAATCTTTTTTGCTTTGCGAAAAACTGAGCGGCGCGGAGCCGAGATAATCGTTCATCGCATAATACGCCACACCCACCTTAAGCAGACAGGATATCCCCTGCTTTCGATATGCGATGTTGGACATGATCGCATCATAACGATCCATCAACTTCGTCACCTCTGACAGGAAGTACTGCCCGTCTTCCGTGAGGGTCACAACGGTAGTGGTTCTGTGAAACAGCTTTATGCCGAGCTCCGTTTCGAGAAGCGCAATGTGCCGACTCAGCACAGGTTGCGCGATAAACAAACTCTCCGCAGCAGCGCTATAGTTGAGATATTTTGCAAGAACGATAAACTCATGTAAAGCTTCTATCTTCATAATCCGTTCCTTTCACCGCCCCAAAAGGTGGCATCTTTACGAATCAATACGGCATAACCCGACAATCACGCCAATTCACAAAAAATCAAGCAATTAAGCGTCTATAATACGTCTACTACACGAATAATAACTTAAAACATGGTCCAATGGCTAATACATATTCGGCATAAGTTGGAGAAAAACAGTATTTCACAGAAGAAAAAACTCTTTCTATAATTTAAATGTAAAGAGAATGTTTTATCCCAAACAATTGACAAGGAGAATAAAAAATGTTGGATCAATTAAATATCCCTGCATCCAGAAGCGATATGACGCGCGGACAGCGTATCTGGGATGACCTGCGCCCGCTCCGTGAAACCGCAAGTCTTTCTTTGGTGCGTGCAAAGCTCGTCACAGAATCCTATAAAGAAACCGAGGGCAAACCCGTATACCTGCGCAGAGCTGCCGCATATGAAAATATTATCAGCAATCTTCCGATTCATATTGACAAGGAACAGCTGCTTTGCGGTGATTTTGCAAGCGAGCCGATGGGTTTTGAATGGTGGCCTGAATTGTACTCCCGCTGGGTCATCGAAGCAATCGATAACGGCTGGTTTACCTATAAAGTAAATGAAGAAGAATACGATACGATTAAAGATATCTGTGACTATTGGAAAGACCGCGAATCCAAGCAGATGTTCTTGAACTATCTCGAACCGGAATTCAAAAAGAAGCTCGATACGATGAACGAGAAGGGTTCGCTATGTTTCTTTGCCGAAACTGAAGCCTCTCTCGAAAAAGGTTGGCATGTCCCGAATTATGAAAAGGTCATTCAGAAAGGTCTGACGGGCATCCTCGCTGAAATCGACGCCGAGCTCGACGGGCTCAAGATACTCGACAATGATTCATACCGCAAAGCGAATCTGCTCCGCGGTTTAAAACAGGCGCTGACCGCCGCGATCCGCTTTGCAAAGCGTTATGCCGTCCTCGCTGCGGACATGGCAAAAAATGAGCAGAACCCATCCAGAAAGGCTGAGCTTGAGAAGATGGCCGATGTCATGGGATGGATCATGGAGAACCCTGCCCGCGACTTCTATGATGCGGTACAGACGATGTTCTTTACGCATATCTGCATTTTCTACGATGTACGCTGCTCCGGCATGTCGTTCGGACGCGTCGATCAATACCTCTATCCTTATTACGAAAAGGATATTGAAAGCGGAAAAATCACGCGCGAGTTGGCGCGAGACCTGATCGAATGCCTGCGCGTCAAATGCTCCTCCATGCGACAGTTTGACAGTAAGACAACCGTGCTCAAGCACGATGATGAAACGCGGATCAACGATTGTCGTTCCGGCGAAACGCAATTTCACAACTGCACCATCGGCGGTCAGTTGGAAATGGGTGTGGACGCAACAAACGATTTGTCATTTCTGTGGCTGGAAGCTGCAATGAATGTCAGAACCGCTCATCCGACGCTCACGATCAGATGGCATCCCGCGCTCGATCGTGATTTCATGATGGCAGCCGCCAAGCTGAACAGACTGGGGCTCGGGTTCCCCGCATGGTACAACGACCTTACGACCATTCCGTATCTGC
>JAISKP010000019.1 GCA_031260885.1 Eubacteriales Family XIII. Incertae Sedis bacterium | reverse complement strand
TATTGACATTTCAACCCCGCGTTGTTATATTTTAAGACGTAGACGTGAAAGCGTTTTCACATCATATTTACATCTGCGGTAGAGCAGTACATGTGTGTTGTCAGAGAGGGAGTTCGATATGGCAGAACAAAAATTCAATCATCTTTTTTCTCCGTTAAAAGTGGGTCATACCGTCATCAGGAACCGCATCGAGTTTGCACCGGGCTGTTACATGCTTGCAACCGGAGACGGCATGGTGACACGCGAGATGATCTCCTACTATCAGTCCGTCGCGGAAGGCGGCGCGGGGATCGTAACGGTCGGAGAGTCGCCCATCGATTTCAAGCACGCAGCCGGGCACCGGTTTCAGCTGAATCTGGGAAACCCTTACGTGCATGCGGGACTTTGCCAGCTCGGTGAAGCCATTCATAAGAACGGCGCGATGGCCTCCATCGAAATAAATCACAACGGAAATCAGATCATCACCAGCGGACTGCCGGCGATCTCATCATCGCCCAGATTTACAATTCGTGAGGATCGTACAGCAAAGGCGGAAGGCAGAAGAAGACGTCCGGTCATGGAGATGACCCTCAGCGATATTGAAGACGTCATCGACGGCTTTGTGAACGCGTTTGCGACGGTTCAAAAGGCAGGCTTTGAAATGGCGATGCTCCATTCCGGACACGGTCACCTGATCTCTCAGTTCATATCGCCTTATGCAAATCACCGCGATGACAATTACGGCGGAAACTTTGAAAACCGGCTCCGTTTTTTTGACGAGCTCCTGACAGCAATCCGTGCGAAGGTCGGCAAGAATTTCATCATTGAAACACGCGTCAGCGGCGACGAACTGTTGGAAGGCGGACTCCATCAGGAGGAAATGCTTGAGATCATGAAACGCGTACAGGACAGAGTGGATCTCTGTCATGTATCCGCTGCGACCCTGCAGGATCCGTTGCTCACCATCTACCAGATGCAACCGCCCTATATCGAACACGGCGTAAACGTTCACTTTGCGGAGTTTTTCAAGAAAAATCTGGACATCCCCGTGACCACCGTAGGTGCCATCAACGATCCTGTAATGGCAAATGACATCGTCGCCACCGGCAAGGCGGACGTCGTCGCGATGATCCGGGCACAGCTTGCGGATCATGAATTTGCGAACAAAGCGCGGAAGGGAGAGGAAGAAGATATCCGACCCTGTATCCGCTGCATGACCTGCATCCGCTGGACGGGCGAGCGTGCACATCCGATTCGCTGCTCCGTCAATCCGCTTGTCGGCAGAGAAAGCGAATATCAATATGGCTATGTTCAGCCCCCGAAGAAAAAGCGGAATGTTGCCATTATCGGTGGCGGTCCGGCGGGCATGCAAGCGGCGATTACCGCAGCTGAGCGCGGACATGAGGCTACGATTTATGAGAAGGACGGCGTTCTGGGCGGCACGATGATCTTAGCTGCGACGCTGCCCTTCAAGGACGATATGCGCAGATATCTTAAGTGGCTGATCCGCCAGGTCGAAAAAACGCCGGGCGTCACGGTGAAATTAAATACCGAAGCCACACCGGAACTGATCAAGGCGGAAAACTACGATGCGATCATCGTCGCCGGCGGTTCCACACCGATCATTCCGAAGATTCCGACGGAAGACCCCGCAAAAGTCGTGTGGGTCGGCGACGTCGATACCGGAAAGGTCGTGCCGGGTCAGCGCATCGTCATGGCGGGCGGCGGGCTTTCCGGACTCGAAAGCGCACTGGCATTGGCAGAGCAAGGCAAAGAGGTCACAGTCATCGACATGATCCCCGAAAGCAAGTTCGGCGCGGAAGGCCCGCGCGGCGGCGTTTATCTGAATAAGAATCTCGGAACGAACTTCATCACGGAAGTGAAGCTCGTCCGGGTCACAAAGGAAGGCGCTGTGATTGAAGATAAAAACTGGCGTGAATCCGTGATTCCCTGCGATACGGTGATTCTCGCGCTCGGCGTTAAGGCGAGAACCGAACTGATCGAGCAGTTCACGGGGCTTGCGGAGGATGTGATCTTCATCGGAGACATCCGTTACCCACACAACATTTTCCAGGCAGTTCACGACGGATTCCATGCCGGGTACAGATTGTAGCGATCTGCCCACAAACCACGGAGGCAATAAAAAAAGCACTTTCGAAAATCTGACTAAAAAATTGCCGCAACCGTTGCGGCAATTTTTTATGAGAAATCGTATTTTCAGATGATAGGCGGCGACAGGCGGCGACAGGCGGCATCGGTGTGGCGCGCGCAGCCTGAAAAATGATGCATTTACAAGTGAAACGAGCGCCACTTTGGCAGCAACTTCAGTTCCGTTCAAGCCGAAGGCGCGTTAACGAAGTTGCCCAAAGTGCCGACCGTTTCACTTATTGTAAATGCTCATTTTTTGTTGGGGCGCGCGCCACACCGATGCCGCCTGTCGCCGCCTGTCACCGCATTTTAACTGATTTCCGTTTTCAGTACATCAGATTTGGCAGGAAAGTCACGATGATCGGAAATGCAACGAGCAAAATCATACATACGCCGATCGAAAATACAAAGGGAATGATCCCCTTGAACATCACGCTCATGGGAACCTCCTTCAGAATACCTTTCAGGATATAGACATTTACGCCTACCGGCGGCGTCAGAGATCCGAGCGCCACGACGAGCACGATAATCACCCCGAACCAAATCGGATCATATTCAAGCGTCGTCACAACAATCGGATAAAAGATCGGTACGGTGATCAGAATCATCGCCAATGAATCGATGAAGCATCCCATGATCAAATAGATGAAAAGAACCACCAGCATGACACACCAAGCGGGTACATCCAAAGAAGCAACCATCGTACCGAGTTTGACCGGGATATTCGTCAAAGCGAAAAATCGTCCATAGACAGAGGCAGCGGCAATCATCAGAAAGACCATGGCTGCCAGTTTGCTTGTCTCGCGCAGCGCCGCTTTCAGATTTTCCCATTTCAGTTTGCGCTCGATGATCGTAACGACCAACATACAGAAGCTCCCGATCGCCCCGGATTCTGTAGGCGTAAACCATCCCATAAACATTCCGCCTAAGGAAATGATGAAGACAATGATAACTTCTATGATCCCACCATGGCGAAGTGCACGGAGGCATTCTTTGATCGAATATTTCACACCGTCCGGTGCGAGTGCCGGCGTTCTCTTTAAAATGATTGCGATGGTGATCATATAGAGCACCATGAGCAGAATCCCCGTAAAGATACCACCCATAAAAAGTTTTCCGATCGACTGCTCCGTTGCGATGCCGTAGATGATCAGCATCATGCTGGGTGGAATCAGAATGGCCAGCCCCGCACCTGCAGCGATGCAGCCGGTTGAGAGTTTCGGATCATAACCGTATGTTTTCATCTCCGGATATGCGATTGATCCAAACGTTACGAGTGTGGCAGGCATCGATCCGCATATTGCGCCAAATACAGCGCACGCGCCGATCGTGGCATGAGCCAGACCGCCGCGCCAACGCCCGACGACCTTGTTTGCAAAAGCAAAGAGATTGGAACCGAGCCCTGAGTGATTTGCAAGCAACCCCATCAATGCAAACATCGGCGCAACACTCAGCGTATAAGACGTAAAATTGATAAATAAATCAGAACCTACAAACTGAAAAGCCGCCGTAAAAGATCGCAAAAAGAACAGACCGACAAAGCCGACGATCAGCATGGAATAGGCGACGGGGAGCCCCATGAACAAGGCAATCAATAGAACAACGAGTCCGATAATTCCTACTACGACAGGATCCATAGAAATAATCCTTTCTTTTATCTATATACCCAGATTTCCTGTGGGAAGATCCTCCGGCGGTTCTAAGACTTGCCGCTTTTTTCCGGCAAGGCTGATAATCGTATCCACGAATTTGAAGATGATCGTAATATCCAGCAGCGCGATCCCGAAAACGATCACTAAATACAGGAGACCGATCGGTACGCCGAGAAACGGCGACACCTCCAAATTGCTGAATTTCAACAGCGCGATCCGAATCAAAAATATCACCACAAAGATCATCGCAACGATGCTGATGAGCTGTGTAAACAAATTCAAAATATGTTCCGCTCTTTTGGGGATTTTCTCAAGCACAATATCGACACGGATATGACCGTCTCCGATACTGCAATACGCCAGACCGAAACTTACGATCAACAACGTGAAATACTGAATTGTTTCTATTGCACCCAGCAGCGGGTGTGCAAAAACGATCCGCATAAAAACATTTGCGACGATAAACAGCATTGACGCCAATATCAGCGCTGCGGCGATATCATTGAAGATGCTGAAGAGTTTTTCGCAGACGCGACGAAATGCGCTCATGAGCCTGTCCTTCCTGTTCAATTTTCGGCGGACACGCAGCCGATGCAAAGATGAATTTACATCGGCTGTTGTATTCACTGAATGGATAACTTTAAATCTCTATCAATCGATCCGAAAGCCTATCAGGATGCACATTGTTTGTTATATTTCTCCACCAATTCAAACAGGTACTTTTGAATACCGGTACCGTCCATGCCCTGCGCATCGAGTTCAGCGACGTATGCATCCATCGTCCCAACGACAGCCTGCTGCCACTTTTCCATCTCATCATCTGCAATTGCAGAAAACTGGAAATTTGGATTGCTCTCTTTTCCGTAGGCAAGCGCCTGCTCGGTCTGCTCGGAGAAATAATAGACGACGGCATCATTCCACACCTGGGCAGCTGCATCATCCATGACCTTCTGAAGATCTTCCGGCATGCTTTCATACTTTTCTTTATTCATTACGAATTGGAAAGTACCGTTAAAGAGCGGATTCATCACACAATAGTCAGCAACTTCAGCCAGATTAAAGCCTTGAAGTGCTTCGCCGGCGGCCGTAAATCCCTGAATTGTACCCAGCCGCAGCGCTTCATAAACATCGCCCATCCCCATGGAAACCGGCGTGCCGCCCAATGCCGTGACGCCGTCCGCGAACGTATTGCTGGTGCGGATCTGAAGTCCTTTGAGATCGCTCATCGTCTTCACTTCCTTCGTCGTAAGAAGGATGCCGGGGCCGACGCACTGGAACCAAAGCACATGGACATCATCGTACTCCGCAGGTTGGAGCGTCTTCATGGCTTCATCATAAGCACGGCTCGCCGATTCGCTGTTGATAAAGCCTGTGCCGGGATACTCGAACATGGCGGTAACCGGAAAACGTCCTTTATACTGATTCGCACAGTCAATGCCGAGATCAGCCGAACCGGCCACGACGCCGCTGTACACTTCGCCCATCGCGAGCAGAGAGCCTCCGGAGTAAATCGTCATATTGATGCGCCCGTCAGACATCTCGTTGACAAGTCTCGCATATTCTTTCTCGAGTAAATTATTGAATGCACCGCCCTCAGCCTGATAACTGGCGAAGACCAGATCATATGTCTCACCGGAATCCGCACCGGAATTGCCCGTGCCGCCGCCGGTGCTTCCCGAAGCAGTTCCGCTGCCGCAGGCCGTAACAGCCAACAACATCACAAGCGCCAATGTAATAACCAAGACCTTTTTCATAGCGACTTCCTTTCATCCAAAGCGTGACCAAATCTAATACAAGAAAAACGTATACCGGCGTCACCTATGAAGCCGGCATACGCCTCTGTATTACAGATAAACCATCAGTTGCTGGCGCTACCATAAGGATACTTATCGTTGTTCCGTGCAGCGATCTCAAGCAACAATTCCTTTGCTTCCGTGCCGTTGAGTCCTTTTTCATCCAGCGATTTTGCATAGTCATCGAGCATTGTTGAAGTGGCAGCAGCAAATTTTGCGATTTCTTCATCACTCAGTGTAATGACCTCATGCGTGCTATCGCTGAAAGCGTCAATGGATGCCTGACCTGTCAATTCGCAATAACCGGATGCACTCTCTTCAAATACGCGCGCTGAGACTTCATCTACGATCCTCTTCTGCTCATCCGTAAGCGCATTGTATACATCTTTATTCATGATAATATAGAATCCCACATTGCAGAACGGATAATAGGTAAAGTTCGTCGTGACTTCCTGCAGTTTGAATTCCGCACCGGCACCCGTAAGCCCGACAAACGCATCCACGATACCGGAACGGAGCGCATCGTATGTTTCACCCATCGACAGGGTGGCAGGAACCGCGCCGAGTACCTTCATAGATTCTGCCTGAATTGCATTCGCCCTGATCTGGAGTCCCTTCATATCAGCGAGGGTTCTGATCGGGTCCTTTGACAGAATTGCTCCCGGACCGGAGGCGATCGGGAAAAGAACATGTATTTCGTCGAGCTCCGGCATTTGAAGTGTCTCGTAGAGTTCTTTCAGCGTATACGAAGCTGCTTTCGCCGACGCATACGGCGTCGGATATTCAATCATGAAGGAAATCGGCAAACGTCCGGTTTCGTAGGCAATGGTCGCATATCCGATGTCTGCCGTACCCTGTATGACGCCGTCCAATATCTGATTGCCTTCCAGCAAAGTCGCTCCCGGATAATACTCCAGTGTAATATTTGCTTCCTTTAATCCTTCTGCAAGCGGATTCACCACATAATCCTCAATCGGATTGCCTGAAGGAAGATAGTTTGCCATCTTCAGTGTGATGGGTGGCAAATTATCACCCCCAGCGCTGTCGGTGCTGCCCGTATTTCCCGTATTTTCCGAAGTGTTGCTTCCGCCGCCGCAGGCCGTAACAGCCAACAACATCACAAGCGCCAATGCAATAACCAAGATCTTTTTCATAGCGACTTCCTTTCATCCATCAATTTCGACCGACAATCCTCCGCAATCCATTTCTCAAATAACGACCGGCGACTATTTCCAACACCAACTGGGGCGTTCGACGTCAAGGAGCTACGTTTATTCAGTTACGCTTTTTCCCGGAGATACCGCTCGTAGTATTCGTCATAAACTTTTAGATTTTGTTTCAGCGTTTCCGGAACGTTGAGTTCATACGGACACCGCGACACGCATTGGCGGCATTCCTTGCATTCCTTGATCAGATCCATCCTTGCCCGACCTTTATCGTTCAGCCAAATCGCCGTATCGGTTCTGCCCAAGAAAAGCGCCATTCTGTTGGCGGGCTCGATTTCGATGCCGACGGGACACGGCATACAATACGCGCAGCCCCTGCAGAAATTTCCGGCGAGTTCTTCTTTGTCCTTTTTGATTTCAGACCACAGCGCTTCATTTAGCTTAACGCCGGCTTTTTCAAGCGCGATGAATTCATTCAGTTCACTGATCCGCTGCATCCCCCAGATCGGGACGACATCCGCCTCTTCATTCAGAAACGCATAAGCCGCGGGGATGCTCCGCACGAGTCCGCCGGACAAGGCCTTCATCGCGATGCATCCTTTACCCTTCGCGCTGCATTCCTTTGTAAAAGCGATTTCTTTGTCCGTCGCGAGATAGGACAGCGGGAACATAATCGTTTCGAAAACGTCGGAATCCAGCGCGGCCTGCGCGACATCAAACCGGTGCGTCGTGACGCCGATGTGCCGGATATATCCCTTCTTCTTTGCCTCGAGCAGCGTATCATACAATTCAATTGCGTAGTCAGAGCCGGCTTCCGGATATTCTCTGAGATTGTGCAGTTGATAGAGATCGATATAATCCGTTTTCAACCGGCTTAGACTTTCCTCAAGGTCGCTTGTGATATCCTTTCGGTTTCGACCGTAGGTTTTCGTGGCGATGTAGATCTTTTCCCGGACAACATCTTTAAAGGCCTCTCCGACCTTATTTTCGCTGTCCTGATAGTGACGCGCAGTGTCGAAGTAATTGATGCCGGCATCGTATGCTGCCCGCAGCAATTCCACCGCATCGGCTTCCTGCAGCCGCATGAGCGGAAGCGCGCCAAAAGATACTGCACTGACGTTCAATCCGGTTTTTCCGAGTTCTTTATACAGCATTTCACACCATCCTTTATTCAAATGAAACAAGGGAACACAGGGGACGGTTCTGTCCCCTATTCACTTCCCGCGCTAAATCTCTACCGCGATGTCAAATCCGTCATGGATCGCATTGTAGACGTCTCCGATCCGTACGACGTCTCCGATGTGGTAAATCTCCGGAACGATCCCATCAAAGGAATGCGCGAGCGCTTTCCGCGGACGGAAACCGAGCGAGAGCACGACCGTATCCGCAGCGATGGTTTCCTGATGACCGTCCGGCGTCAGGACATTCACGCCCACAGGGGTGATTTCTTCGAGTTTCGTATGATCCAAAATCGGAATCGCGTATTCTGTGATCTTCCGGGTCAAGCCGCGCGGGTATTCCGGCGCAATCTGTTTTTTATAGTCGAGCAGATCGATCACGGTTACCTTCTTGCCGTTGATCGTGAGCTGCAAAGCCGTCTCCGCACCCGTTGTACCGGCGCCGACGACGACGACATTGTCGCCAACGGTCGCCTTACCCGAATCGATATCGCCTACCCAGACGACATTCTCGCCCTGAATTCCGGGGATTGCACCCGGGATTAGCGGATCCGAACCCACTGCGACGATGATCGCATCCGGCGCATCCGCCTTGACTTTTTCCGGCGTCGCCTCTACGCCCAACCGAATGTCGAGATTCGGTGTTTTCTTCGTCTGCAGGACGAGATATTCCAGAAAACGCTTTACGTCCGCTTTGATCTCAAGTCCGGCTGCATAGTTGAAATTGCCGCCGAGTTTATCTGACTTCTCGTACAGGATGACATCATGTCCCTTCTTGGATGCCGTAATCGCCGCTTCCATGCCCGCAGGACCGCCGCCGACAATGACAACTTTCTTTTTGACGAGCGCGGGACGCAGTTCCGCATAATCAAGTTCTCTACCTGTAACCGGATTGCCCGAGCAACGAATCGGATAGAAGTTCCTCGTTTTCTTGTTGCACATAAAGCAGCGCATGCAGGGTCTGATATCCTCAAACTGTCCGGCCTGAGCCTTGTTCACCATCTCGGGATCCACGATCAGCGCCCTTGCCATCGCCACGATATCCGCTTTTCCGTCCCGGATGATCTCATCGGCGGTCTGGATATCCGGGATGGAACCGACTGTAGAAATCGGAACATTCACGCGTTGTTTGATATATTCTGCACGATGAACGTGGTAACAATGCGGCCAATATGTCGGCTGAATCTGATCAGAGATGATCCAGTTGTCGCCGAGCAGACCCGCTGAAACATTTACAAGGTCGACCTTTCCTTCGATCATATTGATGAATTTCACCATGTCGTCTTCATCCAGACCGCCCGGCGTAAGCTCATTTCCGCTGATGCGCAGTTCGATTGCAAGTTTATCACCGCAGCGGTTTCGGACTTCGTCTATGACTTCTATCGCAAAACGGGCACGGTTTTCAAAGCTCCCGCCGTACGCATCCGTCCTGTGATTTGAGATCGGAGAAAGGAAGGAAGAAAGCAGATGTCCGTGACCCGTATGAAGCATGACGATCTCCATGCCGGCTTTCTTGCAGCGCAACGCGCCTTCCGCATACTCGTCGATGATCTCGTCGATCATGTCCTTTGTCATCTCAATGACCGGGCGCGGTTCCCTGCCCTGCTCCGCTGCCAATTCGAGTTCAAGCGGCGTCGGGATGTTCGAGGGACCGAGCGCCGGATCGCCGTTCAGTTTGATTCTACCCGAGTGGTTTAGTTCGACGGAAAGTTTTGCACCAAACTTTTGAACCGCTTCAATGGTTTCGCAAAGACCGTGAATGATCTTGTCATCGCCGACGTTCAGACTGTAGTTGTGTGCGGGAGCCGATTTCCGGTCAATCGGCGTTTCGCCCATCGTGATGAGCCCGACGCCGCCCTTTGCAATATTTCTGAAATATGCGATCATCTCTCTCGTCACATAACCGTCCGGCGTAGCAAGCATGAAACAGTGCGGTGCCGACTGCAATCTGTTTTTTAATTCAAGGTTCCCGATTTTGATCGGCGATAATACATGTTCTAAATTACTGCCCATTTTTGCCTCCGTTCGGTTGGAACATGATGTTCCATCATACCCTTTAAACCACCCTCCGACAAGAGGCTCTGAAAGCGCTTTTGTCAGTTTTCATTGTATCATGTCTCCTATCCGTGTCAATGGAAACGCGTGAAATTCCGGTGAACAAAGGGCTGAATGCACAAGAGACCGCCTCGAAAATCGAGACAGCCTCCTGTTCGTAAAATGCAATGCGCTCAGCGCATTATTTTTCAGCCGGATCCGTCGGATATTTTGCGTTGTTTTCCGCGGCAAGCTTCAGAAGCAATTCTTTTACTTCCTGTCCATTGTCAATGGTTGCAGCGTAATCATCTAAAAGCGTCGACAATGCCGCACCGAATTTTGCGATTTCCGCGTCGGTCATCGTGATCTCTTCGTATCCATCCGCCTGATAATCTTCAACCGCCGGGATACCGGACCAACCCATAAATGAGACAACGGATTCAAAGTAGATCCGCTCGACAGCTTCATCGAAGATCGCTCTCTGCGCATCTGTCAAGGAAGCGTAGGAGTCATTATTGATGATGACCATCTGACCGATGTTGGCATACGGATAATGTGTGAAGTAAGGTGCTACTTCGTACAGTTTGTTGCTGTGTCCGGCTTCGAGCAGTCCGACAAAAGCGTCCACAATACCGGAGCGGAGCGCATCGTAGGTTTCACCCATTGTCAATGTCGCAGGAACAGCACCGAGAGCCTTCATCG
>JAISKP010000015.1 GCA_031260885.1 Eubacteriales Family XIII. Incertae Sedis bacterium | reverse complement strand
CGTATTAACTTCCATATATTTCCATCTTCCTTTCTGCGACCCGATTGCTTTTTGGCCGGCCTTTCGTCTTTAAGCCGTGCCGTGATCTGATCGCAAACAGGTTTCCGGTAAATTGATTTTTACAATAAAAAACATGCTCTGAAGACGCAATGAATTCGATCGTCTTTATCGCATGCAAATCAATTCATAAATTACTTGCTATAGGATAACACAAACCACCGGGAATGGCAAATTTTCGCATTCGCCGTGTGATTCGCCGACGATTGAACACCGTCGGCGCTGTGCAATAACGAATCCTTTCACGGTGTTAGTCGATGTCACGGAAATACTTCAGGAAATATTCCAACGTCGGATTTTGATTGTCTTTCATATAGCTGAGCGCCACACGCATCGTGGGCGCTTCTCCTTCATATTCACAGGGCACCCGGACGACGCCAGTGGTCAATGGGTTCACGTTATCGCTGATAAATGCCGGTAAAAGTGCGACACCGCGCCCCAGATCGATCATCATCAGGATCTCATCCAAGTTTCGCACCGGATGAACATCTTTCGGTTCGAAGCCGGCGGCAAGCCACTTGCTGCGAAACTTTTTATAGGTCAAGGGAAGAGACTTCGGCGCAGACATGAAAAATATTTCCTGATTCAGCATATCCGCGGTCACATGATCCATTTTCGCAAAGGGATGATCGGAACCGCAAATGAGCACCGCCTCGTCCTCACGCAGTTCGATCACGTTGCAATCCGGATCCTGGAGCATCTCGTACAGGGCACCGAAAATCACATCGGACTGTCTGTTTTTCAAAAGCCCGATCAGTTTATCCGGCGACTCGACATTTAAATTGATCTCGATATCGGGGTACTCGCTCTGGAACGCTTTAAACCGCTCCATATAGGCAAACCCTTCCATACAGCTCGGAAAGGTCACGTTGATGATTCCCCTTACACCGGCGGCGATGCTCGCGCTGTGCTGAACGGCGTTGTCGTATCCTTGAACAATAAGCCGCGCCTTCTGCAAAAAATCTTCTCCCGCAGAAGTCAGCCCGACAACCCTGTTGCTGCGATCAAAGAGCATAAAACCGAGTTCGGTCTCCATCTTGCCGATGTGCAAGCTCATCGCGGTCTGCGTGATGTAACACTCCTTCGCCGCCGTTGTGAAATTCAGCCGCTCAGCTGCCGCAATAAAATATCTAAGACCCTTAATATCCACAGCAAATCAGCCTTTCCTCTCAAAATACCGACTGTATCTGAATCTGTTTATTATAACACATGGGAAAGCACACTGCGCCGCTCCTCCCGTCATTCAATATCTTATTCCGATTATATCATAAGCAATACTTATGGGCGGATGATAGACTTTCGTATTTCCCGGAAATATAATAACCATAGAGTAACATTTCACGAAACCTTTTTTTCAAGAGAACAGGGAGCGCATCTGGAACATTCCCAATTTTTTTGACGAATTGTGAACTACATTGTTGACATGGGAAGAAGGGAGGTGCCGGAATCCAAAGCCATTTTTGCAAATAGCGGATCGAAAACTGCAGCCCTGCGGGTTCTGCGTTTTTGATCAAATGAGAGGGAGGCATTAAGGCATATATGGAACAAAAACCAATAGATATCAGGGCTGACAAAATCGCCATAAAGGGCGCCAGCCTGATGGGACCCAGAAGCGGTCTTCCCACCAGCGTCGAATCCGACAAAGACGGGAAAATCACGCGCATACGTCCCTATTACTACGACAAAGACTTTGAATGGGAAAGTCTGAATCCATGGAAAATCGAAGCGAAAGGTCGAACGTTTGAGCCGCCGAGACATTCGGTGCCCGCGGCGTTTTATCTTTCATATAAAAAGCGCGTCTATTCTGAAAATAGAGTGAAATATCCGCTCAAGCGCGTCGACTGGGATCCGAACGGCGAACGGAATACGCAGAATCGGGGCAAGAGCCGTTATGTGCGTATCAGTTGGGATGAAGCTGCGCAGATCATCGCAGACGAACTGTTGCGTGTACGGGCGGAATACGGAATGTCCTGCGTTCTGGCGGAAGCCGATATGCACGGTGAAGGAAAACATATGGCACCCAGCCACGGCTGCATGAACCGTTTGCTGTCACTGCTCGGCGGTTACACGGTTCAGATGCGCAACCAGGACAGTTGGGAAGGCTATTCATGGGGTTCGAAGAACGTCTGGGGCGGAGAACCCGTCGGCGAAATGCAGCCGTCCGGGAATTTATGGCCGGACATCGCGAAGAATGCGGAACTCCTGCTGCTTTGGGGCGCAGATCCCGAAGTGACCCCCGTCGGCTTTGACGGCTATATGGCCAGCAGATTGAGCCAGTGGATTCACAGTCTCGGCATCAAATATACCTATGTAGACCCAGCGCTGAATTATTCGGGTTGCTACCAAGCGGACAAATGGATCCCCATCCTGCCGAATACAGATGCGGCATTGCTGCTCGCCATCGCCTATGTCTGGCTGACCGAAGACGCTTACGACAAGGCGTACGTGGAGACACATGCCATCGGCTATCAGGAGTTCTTTGACTATGTTCTGGGCAAAGAGGACGGTGAACCGAAGACGGCAAAATGGGCAAGCGAAAAATGCGGCGTACCGCCCTGGACCATCAAGGCGCTGGCGCGCGACTGGGCCACAAAGATCACCAGCTTTACGATCGGCAACGGCGGTCCCGGCATTCGCGGGCCCTTTGCGACGGAACCCGCAAGGCTCCAATCGATTCTGATGGGTATGCAGGGAATCGGTAAACCCGGTCAACATCATGCGAAATGGCTCGAATGGAACCTGCACACGGACACCTTCCCGATGCCGCATCAACCGCAGGGCAAGTTCGAGATTCCGCACCGCGCGGAAATCGTCCGTCCGCCCTCCGCACAGGCCGATTACATCGTCGGAGACCTGATCACGGACTCAAGGGTTGCCAGCAAAGAAGCCGAGTTCTACAAGGTCGGCAGGGAAGACGGTCGCTATCGCGTCACCGCGAACGCCAAAAAGGTTCCGGAGCTTGCAGAGCTCCTAAAGATCTTGGAAATACCGCCGCAGCAATCCATTCCGAAGTGCCTCGTACATGATGCGATTCTTGACGGGAAAACCGACTGGTGGGGACTGTATTCGTTCTGCGGACCTGCGGAAGAACAGTGGGAGCACCATATCTATCCGGCACCCGGATGCAGCAGAATTCATATGATTTGGACGGATTCCCCCTGCATGGTCACCTGTTGGAACGACGGCTTCCGCATTGTGAAAGCGTTCCGGGATCCTTCCGTTGAATGTATTGTCGCACAACAGCCCTGGCTTGAAAACGATTGTATCCTCGCAGACATCGTGCTGCCGGTGCAGACCAAGTTTGAGCTTGAGGACATCTGTGAAGACAACGGTAGCGGTGTTATTTCCTGCGCCTATCACGAGCAGCCGGCATGTCCACCCGTCGGTGAATCGCTTGACGATTTCGATTGCGTGGCGGAGGTCGCCCGGAAGCTGGGTGAAGACATCTACAATGCCTATACGGGCAACAAAATGCCCAAGGAAAAGGTGCTCGAACTGTTCTACCAGGGAAGCGGCATCGTACCGCTTGATCCGAACGATGACTTCCATAAGAAGGGAATTGTTGTCTTTCCGTGTGTTCCCGACATTCAGGATTTCGAAAAATATCCGCCGGGACTTCGTACCTTTGCAGATGATCCCGAGGCGCATCCGCTCACAACGCCTTCAGGCAAACTGGAATTCACCTCCACGAAGATTCAGGAGTGTTTCCCGGATGACAAAGAAAGACCTCCTTTCCCGAAGTGGATTGAAAAGAGTCCGCTGCATGACGAGCGTCTTACGGGTGAACGTGCAAAGAAGTATCCGCTGCTCTGCATGTCCAATCACGGACGCTGGCGGTTCCATGCAAACTTAGATGATGTCACCTGGCACCGTGAAGTCGAAACGATGAAGATTCGCGGCAAGGACGGCTACCAGTATGAAGCAGCTTGGATCAACCCGAAGACGGCCGCCGAAAGAAATATTGCATACGGCGATGTCGTGAAAGTCTTTAATGAACGGGGCGTTGTACTGTGTGCTGCCTATGTAACGGAACGTCTCATGGAGCAAGTCGTCTATGTCGATCACGGTGCACGCTTCGATCCTGTCGATGCGGAGAATTTGGATCGCGGTGGTGCGATCAATCTGATCACCCCGACAGCCATCACGTCAAAAACGGTCACCGGTATGGTGGTCAGCGGCTTCCTCGTTGAGGTTCAAAAGGTGACCGATGCGGAAATGGAAAGCTGGAAGAAACAGTTTCCGGATTCCTTTGGACGCAAAGTGGATGAAGGCTGCGGCGTCTGTCTGGACGGATGGCTTATTGACGAACAGCGCGCAGGAGGTGAGGCGAATGTCTAAGGTATTTGTAATTGATGCAGCAAAGTGCAACGGATGTTATTCGTGCCAAATGGCCTGCAAGGACGAACACGCGGGCAACGATTGGATGCCCTATTCAAAGCCGCAACCCGACATCGGTCAGTTTTGGATGAAACTGAAAGATGAGACCTGCGGATCCGTCCCGAAGGTTCGGGTGAAATATACACCTACCCTCTGCAACCATTGCGAAAAACCGGTCTGCAAAGATGTCTGTCCGAACGATGCCATTTACGTCAGGGAGGACGGCTTCGTGATCATCGATCCGGCGCGGTGCAAGGGCTGCAAAAAGTGTGCTGCCGCCTGCCCTTATGAAGCCATCTACTTCAATGAAGGCCTTGCGATTTCTCAAAAATGTACGGGCTGCGCACATCTGCTGGACAACGGCTATGAACTGCCCAGATGCGTGGAAATGTGCCCGACGAACGCGATTATTTTTGGGGAAGCGGATGCGCTGGCCGATGACGTGCTCGGTGCGCAGATGTTGAAACCGGAAGAAGGATTACATCCCCGGGTGTATTACCGGAATCTTCCGGGACAGTTCATCTCCGGTACGGTCTACGATCCGGATGCTGAAGAGGTGCTGATCGGTGTCCGCTGCCGCGCAATATCCGGCGGGAAACTGCTCGAAACGTTTACGGACGCTTACGGAGATTTCTGGTTCAACGATCTGGCAATCGGCAAGTGGGATGTATTCATCGAAGCAATAGGCTTTAAACAAAAAGCCTATTATGAACTGCGAACGACGGAATGCATCAATCTTGGAGACATTGCACTGGAAAAAGTGTAATCGGATTTGGGACATTTGGGGACGCGGTGAAGGCTGACATCGCGTCCCTCGGATGAAAGCGGAAGAAACCTCAGATGAAAATGTTCAGGGTGCCAATGATGAATCCGAGCAATGCACCGAGCCAGACAATATAACCCAACTCTTTTTTTACCACATCCAACACGAGGATTTCGATCTCGCCGGCATCCATCTCGCTGACCTTTTTCGTGATCATACCGCCGACGTCGATCGTCTCTACGATCGGTCGCACGTAAATACGCATGAAACGGGCATAGAGTGTGCCGATCAGGTTTTTGAGCACGCGCTGATCTTCTGCTGCACCGCCTGTCAGATCTGCGATCGGTTTGCTCATGAACGCTTCAAATTCTTCATCCAGAAGCGGCATGATGATGTCCTGCCCGTTTTGAAGGACATAGGACTCGATGTTCCCGGTCAGCGAGCCGGCCAGTGAATCCGTCGCAGCCTGCAACATTTCTCCGCCGATCCGATCCGCGATGGAACCGTGGGAACGGCTTTCCTTCAGTCGGGCACCTTCCTGTGCGATAATCCGGGGCAGATCCGCCTTTAATACGCCCGCCAGAATGCGCACACAGAGCTCCTCTTTGATCGCGTCAATTTTCAGCGCGATATACGGCTGATCGGGAAACGCACGCAGGGTTTGGCGGATGGTGTCTCGATTGCTTTCGAGCGCCCGAACGATGTTCTCGGCGAAAGCGTCCTTGAGATATTCGGAAGTGAAGACGATTTCGAGATCATCCGCATTGAAGAATTTCGCGTAGATGGCATTTCCGAGAATATTCGCGAGATCATCTTTGCGCCGCGGGACGATGCCCGGCGTGAAAGGCAGTTTGAATTTGCCGATATAGATCGGCTTCAACGGATGAAACAGCATCTTGACGGCGATATAGTTCGTGATGTAGCCAATGACGGCACCGATCACAGGACCGGACAGCAGGTGGATGATTGATATCAATTTAACAATCCTTTCACGATCTGCGCGGCGATGCCGCCGATGTAGGCGCAGTTCAGGCACAGATTTGATTTCACGATCGTGCCCATGCCGGCACCCCGCAGTTCCGGGACGAACGAAGCGCGGAACAGTTTCAGCCAGACGGGGATGGAGAGGATGAGGATAACACCCGTTACAAGAATGCCCTTCGGAAAATAGATCAGAATCAACGCGAGAATCAGAAGAATCCACAGCGCGGAAATGATTCGGTAGAGAAGTCTTGCGCGCGGTCTTCCGAGGCACACCGGAAGAGTTTTTCTGCTTGTGACCGTGTCCCGCTCGATGTCGCAGATGTTATTTGTCATCATGATCAAGCCGATCGCGAGGATGAGCGGTAGGGACAGAAGAAAGACTTTCGGCGGAACGGATCCCGTGAACGCGGAGAATGCCGCGGCGGTAAGCAGACCGCCCATGACGATACCTGAAACGGGTTCGCCGAGCGGCAGCGATGAGATGGGGTGCGGTCCTGCGGAATAGGCGATGATGACAAAGCAACCGATGACGCCGAGCAGCAGCGTGTCAAGCCCGCCCCGGTATACGGGGTAGAGTCCGAACAGAATTGCGATACCCATATAGCATACACCCAGTCCTATGACGCTGCGGGGATTGATGTTATTGTAAATGAGGATCGCATCGCTTGGATCATCCGAATTTTCAAGATTGTCGGTTCCTTTCACGAAGTCATAATAATCGTTGATCGTATTTACCGAAGATTGCAGCAGTACGGATGCGGCTAAAAGCAGCAGAAAAATCAGGACGGAAAACTGCCCTGTCAGGGCGAAGCTGAGTGCGGTCCCCAGCAAAACCGGAAATACGGATGCGACCCAGGTATGCGGTGCGGCGAGTCCCAGCGCATGTTTGATTGTTAAATGCTGATAATCCATAAAACCATCATAACGTAAGCGCCGGTCGGAGCGACTCAACAGTTTTTTAATCGACTACACATCTTCTAAATTCCATAGACTGGGCAATTTTATTCCATTAAAATGAGGGTAACCGGTTACTGCTCAGGGAAATGCTGCACCTCTTATCGTATACCTCGAGCAATAACAATAACCACAACGCACCCGGGAAGGGTGCATTTCATATGCATGGGAGGAAAACATGAGCGAAGAGCGATTTGACGCTATTATTGTCGGCGGCGGTCTCGCCGGATCGGCGGCGGCATATACGCTGGCGAAGGCAGGGCTGGAGGTCGCGGTCATCGAACGTGGGACATCCTGCGGATCCAAGAACGTGACCGGAGGCAGACTCTATACCCACAGCCTGAGAAGACTGATTTCCGATTTTGAAGAAACGGCGCCGCTGGAGCGAAAGATCGTAAAGGAGCGCATCGTTCTCATGACCGAAGACAGTGCGACAACCATCGAATATGGCGCTGAAAAGCTGAAGGACGATTCCTGTGCCTCGTACGCGGTGCTCCGTGCGAAGTTCGACCCATGGCTTGCGGAGAAAGCCGAAGAGGCCGGAGCTTTTTACATTACGGGCATTCGCGTCGATAAATTGCTCCAGAAAAATGGACGCGTCTGTGGCGTGATCGCCGGGGAAGACATTTTGGAGGCGGACGTTGTCGTTTTGGCGGACGGCGTGAATTCTATCCTCGCACAGCAGATCGGTATGAAAAAGGAATTGGCACCGCATCAGGTGGCTGTCGGCGTCAAAGAAGTCATCGGTTTGGATGAAAAGACCGTATCCGAACGGTTTGGTGTGAATGCGGGCGAAGGCGTCGCATGTCTTGTTTCCGGAGATCCGACGGGAGGCAGTGTCGGCGGCGGATTTTTATATACAAATAAGGACAGCATTTCGATCGGCACAGTCGTCACTTTGGAACACATCGGAAGCGGGAAGGGCGTCAAAGTCCCCGAGATGGTGGAACGGTTTAAAGCGAATGCCGTGATCGCACCGCTGCTCGCCGGCGGCGAGCTCTTGGAATATTCGGCGCATTTAGTGCCCGAGGGCGGATACAGTATGGTTCCCGAACTCTTCTGGAACGGTGTGCTTCTGGTAGGGGATGCCGCCGCTTTCGTGATCAGTCTGGGCTATACGTTCAGAGGCATGGATTTTGCGATTGAGTCGGGGCGCCTCGCCGCAGAAACGATTCTCCTGGCAAAGGAAAAAAATGATTTTTCAGCGGCAGGGTTGTCGGACTATCAGGCGTTCTTGGAGCACAGTTTTATCATGAGAGACCTGAGGCATTACAGAAATATGCCGCAATTCATGGATTCACCGCAGATGTACAAGGAGATTCCTGCGCTGGCAGACGAGATCCTCGGTGGGATGTTTGTCGTGGATGGTTCGGCGTCGCCCAAACTGACGACGAGTGTTCTGTCTACGGTGAATCGCTCGGTCAGCCTGACGGAACTCGTGAACTTGGGTCTAAAGGCCTACGGAGCACTTTAAACAGATCGGATACAGGACAAAAGGAGTGAGCATCAATGGCGAAAATGAGTGTAGATGATAAGTTGGGCGTGGATCGGTTTCTGACAGACGAAGGAAACCCGCATATTCTAATCGATGAAACATACAACGACGAGAAACAGATCAACAGGGTTGTGATGGCCTGTCCTGCCGGGCTGTATACCTACGAGGACGGAAAGGTTTCATTTAACTACGAAGGCTGTTTGGAGTGCGGAACCTGCCGGGTATTGTCCAGCGGAAAGCTGATCAAAAGCTGGAGTTATCCGAGAGGATCAAAGGGCATAGAGTTTCATCAGGGATAATCACGAATTTTGGGAAGCAGGGATCATCCCTTTTATCCTGCGGAAGAGAGGAACAAGAGCCATATGGGAGACTCAATTTTAGGTCAAGCGACAAAGCGGGCAACAAGGCAAGCGACGGATTTATTCGACAAGATGTTTCTTGTCGGCACGCTGTTCACGCTTGACAAGCTGCTCAATGGACTCGCTGCGGCGAGTGAAGAATTCAAAGAGGAGCTGAAAGAACACTATATTGCCGTGCAACTGAAGACACGGGACAACAAAGTCGGCAGACTTGTCTATTTCCGCAACGGTGAATGTTCCGGCAAAGACGGCATCTTTGATGAGGAAGCGGACGTTTCGATGGTGTTTGAGGATATCAACTGCGCCCGTAGGGTTATGATGGGGCAGATGCTCGGCAAGGAAGAAGTGTTTGTTTCCGCGGCAAAAAACGGATCGCTTTGGTTGATCGGACCGGATGAGCAGGCGATGTGGTTCAGTTCCCTTTTGCTGAAGGTGTTTGCTTTCGACGTGCTGTATCTGCACCGCTACGGAACGAAGATGCCAAACGGCGAGATGCGCTACGTCACCGGTACGAACGGCGGACCGGTATTTGTCTATGTAAAGGATGGCAAGATCATCCGCGTGACGCCGATGGACTTCGAAGAAGGGGACGCGACGCCCTGGTCGATTACGGCGCATGGCATGACCTTCTCGCCGCCAAAGCGGACTACTGCGACCGCATATGCGCTGGGCTGGAAGAGTCTTGTTTATTCGCCCGATCGGGTGCTGTATCCGATGAAACGAATCGATTGGGATCCGAACGGTGAACGGCATCCGGAAAACCGGGGCATTTCTGACTATGAACGCATTTCCTGGGAGGAAGCTTTTACGATCGTTGCGAACGAGATCATCCGCGTGCGGCAGACGCACGGTCCGGGGTCGGTGTTCTGGTCAAGGGGATCCCATCACCTGTGGGGAAACATGGGTTATTTCACTTCTGCGGCGAACCGGTTTTTCAACTGTATCGGTGCCTCCTCGGTTCTGAACAATCCGGATTCCTGGGAGGGCTTTGCCTGGGGTGCAACGCACCATTACGGCGGTGCTGCCAGAAGAGGCGGCGTTGAGCCGTATTCCACCGTGGAAGATTGCATGCAGAACAGCGAGATGATCGTGTTCTGGTCTTCCGATCCCGAATCGACCGCCGGCGTCTACGCCGCACAGGAAGGGACGATTCGCCGAGAATGGGTTAAGCGTCTCGGCATTCCGGTCGTGCATATCGATCCTTATTTCAACTCGACCGCTGCCTTTATGGGTGGGCGCTGGATCGCCCCGAGACCGGCGACCGATGCGGCGATGGCGCTTGCAATTGCGCATGTGTGGCTTGTAGAAGGAACCTACAATAAGGATTTTGTAGAAAAACGGACGATCGGTCTGGATAAATGGGCAGCCTATATCTTAGGAGATGATGAAGATCAAACGCCGAAGACACCGGAGTGGCAGGAACCCATCACCGGTGTTCCCGCGCGGGTCGTTCGCGCACTTGCGCAGACTTGGGGTCGCAAAAAGACTTATCTTGCGGCCGGCGGTTTACCTTCTTTCGGCTCGGCGGGACGTACCGCTTACGGTACCGAATGGGCTCGGGCGATGGTTTGTCTTCAGGCGATGCAGGGCTTTGGATTGCCGGGCGTCAATTTTGGCGGGCTTCAATACGGCACGCCGCTCGATTCGCATTTTTGGTTTCCGGGGTATGCAGAGGGTGGTTTTTCGGGGGACTATATCGGTTCCGGCTCCGGCGTTCAGGTATACAATCGCATGCCGCAGTCTCCTTCGCTCAATTCAGAGACACAACAGCTTCCGAGACTCAGACTTCCCGAAGCGATCATCGAGGGTCATGCGGAAGTAAACAACATGTCAAACTATTCTGTTGTCGGGCAGTTTGGAAAGGTGAAGTATCCTGCCCCCGGACATTCAGAAGTAAAGATGTACTATAAGTATGGCGGATCGTATCTCGGTACGCAGCCGAATTCTTCGCGGTTTGTCAAAATGTATCAGGTCGACAAACTCGAAACGGTGGTGAGTCAAGCCATCTGGATGGAAGGTGAAACGCGGTTTGCGGATATCATTCTGCCCGCCTGTACGAACTTTGAGCGTTGGGACATCGGCGAGTTTGCAAACTGCGGCGGCTACATCGACAAGTCGTATCTGCAGAATAATCACCGCGTGATCTTTGCACAGCACAAATGCATCGAACCGCTCGGGGAATCCAAATCGGATTTCGATATCTTTCAGGGCGTTGCGAACAAGCTGGGTCTCTGGCAGGCATTCAGCGAAGGAAACAGCCTATACGACTGGACGCGCCGCCATTATTCCGCAACGAGGATGAACAGCATTATGAGTTGGCGAGCCTTTTTAAAGAAGGGCTATTATGTCGTGCCGCCGCTGCCTGAATCCAGAAGAGATCCTGTAGCGATGTCCTGGTTTGCAAAGGGCATCAAGAAGGATACGCCGGAGCTTCCGCCACTTCCATCTGAATATTACGGACGCTACAATGAAGGTCTCAGCACGCCTTCCGGAAAATTTGAATTTGAAGCGCAGACGCTCAAACGCTTTGATCCGAACGATAAAGAACGCATGCCGATCTGTACCTATATTCCGTCATGGGAAGGGACGGCGTCGGAATTATATGAAAAATACAAGTTGCAACTCATCTCACCGCATGCCAAATACAGTTTCCATACGATGGGAGACAGCAAGGATTCCTTTATAAACGACATCAACGAACACCGCAAGCTGATCGAAGGTTATCATTTCTGGATCTTTCGAATCAACCCCGCCGATGCGGAAATTCGCGGACTTCAACAGAATGATTTGATCGAAGTGTACAATGATCGCGGCAGCGTCATCTGCGCGCTGGATGTCACGGAACGTATTCCGAAAGGCATGGCACATTCCTTTGAGTCCTGTGCTGATTACAGACCGATCGGCACCCCCGGGAAGTCCGCGGAGATGAACGGGTGCATCAACAATCTGACGCCCGATCGGTTTATCACAAAAAACGCCCACGGGCTGGCGGTGAACTCGTGTCTGGTTGAGGTCAGGAAATGGGAAGGAGATTTCGGCAAATGGAAAAGCTGCTGATGATCGTCGACCTTGCGAAATGCGTCGGATGCTTTAACTGCCTGATGGCATGCAAGGATGAACATGTGGATAATCGGTGGCTACCGTATACGGACAGCCAGCAGAAACACGGGCAGAAGTGGATCGACCCGACCCGACATGAACGCGGCAAGGCGCCTTATACGGATCTGTGCTTTGTGACGAGAATGTGCCAGCACTGCGATGAGCCCCATTGTCAGAAAGCGTTTCCCGGCGCGGTTGATAAGCGTGGGGACGGCATCGTGTTGATCGATCCGAATTATGCCAAAGGCAATCGGGAATTGGTCGATTCCTGTCCGTATGGGATGATTTCATGGAACGAGGAACTGAATACGGCACAGAAGTGCACGATGTGTGCGCATCTGCTGGACAGCGCATGGACGGAACCGCGCTGCGTGCAGGCCTGCCCGCTTCGGGCGCTCAGCGTAATCAAAGCCGATGAAGAAACAATCGAACAGATCATTGAAGATCAGTGTCTTAAACCGCTTACAGACGGATCCAATAAGCCGCGCGTTCTCTACAAAAATCTGGAACGGTACACAAACAATTTTATTGCGGGTGCGTTGACCTATATGGATGGCAAGATTGAAATGGCCGCCGCCGGTGCCGGTGTCAGGCTCACGCTGAATGGAACGGATCTGCTCGAGACGGAGACGGATTTCTTCGGCGAGTTTAAGCTCGATCATCTTCCGGATGATTCGGGAACTTTTCAGATATTCTTTACGCTGGATGGTTATAAACCGCTGGAAACAGAAGTAACGATCGAAAAAGAGAGCGTTTGTCTGGAACCGCTGCAGTTTGTGAAAAAATAAACGAATGAACGGACAGTGTAAAATTAAAATCAATTTGGAAGACCTGAGAGCGGATGTGGATGCGCTTCTCCGGGAAGGCTATGACCTTTGGGATGAGAATGGGCTTCCGCCGCTTGAATACTCCGAACGATATGCCGCCGTAGATGCTGCGGGCGCGGTTTACGACGGCTTCCATAGGAAGGCATTCGCCGCCGCATGCCAGAGTTTCTTTCTGTTTCGTAAATTGCATTTGCAATCGGAATTGCTTCCCGAAGTTTCCACGCTGCTGGGAGATTACTTCTTCAGCCAGTTTTCGAAACATATGATCCCGATCGACAGTGTGCCGCTCATCGATGCGTTTTCCGACTATCTTGCGCAGGATGTGGCCGGTACATCCGGTGACTATCTGGATTTCATCGCAAAGGTTCGGGTCGCAATATGATGAGGATGCTCAGCATACAAGAGGCAGCGGTTCGCAGACGGCTCGACGATGACGAACTGTATCTCCGGATGCAGAACGCCCTGGCGGAAATGGAAACGGAACTGCTTCGACTGTGCGCAGAGGCGAAATCAGAACAGATGCGGAACGACCTAAAACGCATCGTTGCTGCAGGTGGCAAAAGACTTCGGTCGGCGCTGGCTTATCTGTGTTATCAGATGGGACAAAGGAGGACAGGACAACTGGAATCGTCACCCTGTCCGATTCTTTCGCTGATGTGCATGCTGGAGCTGATGCACACCGCCTCGCTGATCCATGATGATGTTGTGGACGGTGCTGAAATGCGCCGTGGCGTTGTGACGATCAATGGGACATCCGGCAGACTTGCGGCAGTCGCGAGCGGCGACTTCCTGCTTGCAAAAGCGATGGAAAAACTGCGATACTATCAGGGGACGGGCATCAATGAAGCACTTGCCACCGTTTCCGCCGAGATGTGCCTCGGAGAATTTCAGCAGCAGCGTTCCCGCTATGATCTGCATGCACAGAACGAGATGCTCTATTTTCTTCAGATCCGCCGCAAGACTTCCTGTTTTCTGGCGGCAAGCTGCTATACGGGCGCGCTGGCCGGCGGAATGCATCCGAACGAGGCCGATCCGCTCAGGCGCTATGGGGACAGGTTTGGACTTGCCTTCCAGCTCATGGACGACCTGCTGGATTTCAAGGGTGCGCCGGCATTCGGGAAACAACCGGGCAGGGATATTCAAAGCGGGATATTTACGCTGCCGATTCTCGTGCTCAAGGATACATTACCGGACGAACTTCTGCACTTGCTTGAACAGCGGCACAAGACTTCCCGGGAGGTCAGAACGGTGCTCGATTTTGTCTGCGGTACGGATGCACTGCAGCATACGGCGGAGCGGGTTCGGCGTTATGCCGGCGAAGCCGGTGACGCACTCAGTTCGTTTAAGGATACACCTGAAAAGGCGGCACTCGTGAAATTGTCGGACGCACTTATGGAACGTTGATGCGGTTTACGATTGCCCCAACAACAACAGGAAGTTATACCGGTCTTTTTGCCGATCTGCTTTGTAGGAGGGGTAATAACAGAGAATACGAATGGTTATTGGCACACGATAGAAGGAGGATTTCATAATGAAGACATATCACTTGGCCATGGTGCCGGATAAGAAAAGCGGCGGGCTGGGTACGCTGCTGAAGATAGGACTTGTGATCGGCGGCGCTTATCTTGCTTATACACAGTTGTCCGACAAGGATAAAGCGCAGAAGACCTCGCGTGACGAGTCTCCGAAGGCAGGCACTACTGAAGCCACGTTGGGTCTCGATAAGGCGGCGCGCGATGTGAGCGATTTTGCGGCGCGCGTATTGAAGGCTGCCAAGAAAGTACCGGACGCGATCAAGAGTAAGTAGACTTTTCGATTTTGTCTGTAATCTTCTTTCGGAAGATCAACACGATGATCAAAATTACGATGAACACGGCGGCGAGGATGACCGCCGTCCTGTAATCCCCCTTTGAGATCCGTTCACCCAACCACGTGCACAGGAGCACAGATGGGATGCTTGCCGCGGACACGCTGAGCAGATATTTGCCGATGGAGATGTGCGTCTGCGCAAAGATGTAAGGCAGAATGCCGTTGGGGATGCCGGGAATCAGATAGAAAAAGAAGGAGATATATTCGGGGTGCTTCAACCGGTTGAGTGTGTTTACGCTCAGGAAGCGTTCCTTTTTTATTTTGGCGCTCCGCTCTTTGAACAGGGCTGAAAAAGCGCTGCGCACCTGTCGCAGCACGATGAAAACGATCATATTTCCGACGATCCCGCCGATGATACAGATCACGGCACCGTACCAAATCCCGTAACAAAGACCTGCCAGCACCTGGATCGCCGCAGCCGGGATCACCGTCAGCATGACCTGAAGCGCCTGTAGTCCCGCCAGAATGGGAACGCCCTTCGCACCGTAGGCGTTGATGTAATCGATCATCTTTGTCTCATCGTGCGTGTCGCTCAGAACCTGTTTCAGCAGCGGGATCAGATCGATGACCATGACGGCAATAAGCCCGAGCATGAGGACGAGGATAACGAGAGAGAAAATCGTTTGCCTGCCTTGCCGCAGCGCTAAAGTGTTTTTCGCAGCGCTTCGATTGCCTCCATCCATTCTTTTACACGCTTTTCCTTACCTTGCTCCGTTGGGTGATAATAGGTACGACCGATCAAACTGTCCGGGAGGCACTGCATGTTTGTCAGTTTCTCCTCCGTGTTGTGTGCATATTGATAACCGTCCCCGTAATGAAGATCCTTCATGAGCTTTGTCGGGGCGTTGCGGATGACAAGCGGCACGGGTTCCGCGGTTGTCTGCATCGCATCACTGCGTGCGGCATTGTATGCGGCATCCAGCGCGTTGGACTTCGGCGCGAGCGCACAGTAGACAACTGCGTGCGTCAAGTGAACGCTACACTCGGGCATGCCGATGAAGTGACATGCTTGATAAGCTGCGATCGAAACTTCAAGTGCGTTGCTGTCTGCCATCCCGATGTCTTCGGATGCAAATCGCGTGACGCGCCTGGCGATGTACAGCGGATCTTCGCCGCCTTCGAGCATGCGCGCAAGCCAGTAAACCGACGCGTTTACATCGCTGTTTCGCATGGACTTATGAAGTGCGGAAATGATGTTGTAATGCTCTTCGCCGCTCTTATCATAGATCAAAAATTTTCGACTCATGCATTGTTCGACGAGTTCATCCGTGACGGTGATCTTTGCGTCTTCAACATCGCTGTTTGTCGTGATCATCTCCAGCGTATTCAGCGCAACGCGCGCATCGCCGTTTGCGAAGGTCGCGATCATGCCGAGATACTTATCGTCGATTTCAATTTGCGTTTCGGATGTATCATTTAGGTAGGCTACCGCATGACGGAGCAGACCGGAAAGATCTTCCACTGTCAGCGGATGAAGCACGAATACCTTGCAGCGCGACAGCAGCGCGGAATTGATTTCAAAAGACGGATTTTCCGTCGTCGCACCGATGAGGACGATGCTGCCCTTCTCCACATAAGGCAGGAAAGCGTCCTGCTGCGCCTTGTTGAAACGGTGGATTTCATCGACAAACAGGATCGTCTTTTCACCGACGAAGCGGTTGTGCTCCGCTTGTGTCATAACGGTTTTGATCTCTTTAATGCCGCTCGAAACTGCACTGAAATCGATAAAGTGTGCTTTCGTTTGTTCTGCGATGATGCGTGCGAGTGTCGTCTTGCCGACACCGGGCGGACCCCAGAAGATCATCGATGGGATCTGATCACTCTCAATCATCTGGCGAAACACCTTTCCTTTTCCGAGCAGGTGTTCCTGACCGAAATATCCGTTCAAGGTTGCCGGTCTTAGTTTGCTCGCCAGAGGCGCGTAAGCGTCGCCCTGAAAAAAAGTCTGTTGTTCCATATCATAGCCTCAGCGGGGGTTGTATCGGTTTGTTCAGATATTTTTGCAACTTTGACAACAGATCTGCAAAATCCAACGGTTTTCCAACGTGACCGTTCATCCCTGCGTCGATGCAGGCATCGATATCTTCTTTGAATACATTTGCCGTCATCGCAATGATGGGGATCTTCTTGGCTTGCGCTGTGTCCAGTGCCCGGATGCAACGGGTGGCCTCTATTCCGTCCATCTCCGGCATTTGTATGTCCATGAGGATCGCGTCATAACGATCAGGTGCCGCGGAGAATTTTTCAACAGCGATGACGCCATTTTCAGCAAAGTCAATCGCGACTTTCGTTGATTCCAGTAGCGCTTGTACAATCTCTCTGTTCAAGTCTATGTCTTCGGCAACCAACAATGTTCGTCCTGACAAGGCACCTTCTCCTCCTACAAGTTGCTTCGCTGATACCGGATTCTTTTCCACATAAATATCGTTTAGAAGATTTATAAGCGCTGAATAAAAGACCGGGATCGGAATGAACCCCTCTACGCCGATCTCTGTAGCCGTGGACTCCATCATGCTCCAATCGCGAACAGATTCGATAAAAAAGACATGCTCGGCACCTCCGGTATGTTTCATATTTGTTGCGAGGTCTATACCGTCTATCTGCGGCGGCTTATGCTCAATAAAACAAATATCAAATGAATCATGTATCTTGATCTGCGCGAGCGCTTCGCCTGCGGTGGCTGTTGTAATATAGTTGAGTTCTTCTGAATCAAAAAGGTATGTGGCATAGTCGCGCCGCGTAATATCGGAATCTACAATCAGGATTTGTTTGCCTCGTAAGGCAGGATTGAGTTTCGGCATTTCGCTTGCTGTGGTATGCCCTATTTTCTTTTTTACGTCGAAGGTAAAAGAGAATGTTGAGCCTTCGCCTTCCACACTTTCAACCCAAACGCGACCGTTCATCAACTCAACAATGCGTTTTGACAGGGCAAGTCCAAGCCCCGTGCCGCCATACTTACGCCCGATTTTTACGTCCGCTTGCGCAAAAGCTTCGAATAATTTCCCTTGTTGCTCCCGACCGATGCCAATGCCGTTGTCGATTACATCAATTTGGATCTTATAGTCGCCCGCGCGTTTTTCCAGAAGATGGGCACTCAAGGTGATGGTGCCCCCCTCCGGCGTAAATTTCACGGCATTACCGAGAAGGTTCATGATGACCTGAGCAAGCCGCTGTTCATCACCAACAAGGGCGTATGGGATCTCTTTATCAATCCATACAAAGAAATTCAACGCCTTATTCACCGCACGAAAACTGATCAGATTTGCCACTTGCTGCATCATGGTTTCAAAGTTGAATTCATTGACCGCCAATTCAAGCTTATTTGCTTCGATTTTTGACATGTCCAAAATATCGTTTATTACACCGAGCAGATGACTGGATGAACCTTTGACTTTATCAAGACAATAGTCTTTTCGCTCCATTGTTTTTGCTTCGAGCCCTATCGTTGTCATTCCAATGATTGCGTTCATAGGTGTTCGCAACTCATGACTCATGTTTGAGAGAAAATCACTTTTATATCTCGATGCTTCCTCCGCCTCGATTTTTGCGCGCATGATCAGCGTGACATCGGAGATATCAATAAAGGAACCTACCTGTTCTCCTTTGAGTTTGGCCGAAACGATCTTCAACCAACGCAACTCTCCGTCTATTTCAACTTCCTGTGTAGCCTCATAATCTCCATCACCAGAAAGTGCTTCACTGACAATCCCCTTGAGTCGACTGTCATAAAACAAGTCTATGAGCGGTCTGCCTTCGGCGAGTGCAGAATTTTCAATCCGGGCGA
>JAISKP010000118.1 GCA_031260885.1 Eubacteriales Family XIII. Incertae Sedis bacterium | reverse complement strand
CGATGAAGATATTGAGAATGAGATCAATTCCCGTACATATATTTCAGCGTGAGGTCATTGTGCTCGAGCATGAGTTCAAGTACGCGCGAGACATCCCCGCCCGCCTCGGTGCCGATGCCCGAATCCGAAAGCGGTCTTACAGATCCGATCGGCGTCAGGCCGAGCAAGTCAAAAATGCCGCCGCCCAGCGAACCGAAAAGATTGACTTCCGGCTGATAATAGACGTCCTGAATATAGAGAGACGCATCGCCGGCCTCTTCCCGGAACAGCTGATAAGCTTCCGCTTCCGTTGTAATACCGTCAATCAAACCGATATTCTCTGCCTGCTTTGCGGTGTAAATCCTGCCGTCGGCGATTGTTTTCACCTTCAAGGCGGTCATGTCGCGTCCGTCTGCGACGATGCCGACAAACTGTTCATACGCTTCGTCAACCATACTCTGTAGGATTGCACGCTGTTCATCCGTGAGCGGTGCGAAGTTTCCGCCCATGGCTTTGTTCGGACCGGATGTAATATCGGTCGCCGTTATCCCATATTTTTCAAGAAATCCCGATACGTCGAAAAGCGTCCCGACGATCACACCGATCGAACCCGTCCATGTATTGCGGTTCGCGTAAATCAAATCCGCCGGCGCAGAGATGTAATAACCACCGGAGGCCGCCATCGAGCCCATATAGACATAGACCGGTCTATTCGTATATTTCTGATAGTCTTTTATCTTAAGGTAGAGTTCATCACTCTCATACACGCCGCCGCCCGGCGAATCCACATAGAGAATCAGCCCTTTGTTGTCAGGATCGTCTATCAGCGCATCGATCTGTCGAATCGTCCAGTCATGATGATAGGATGCATCGGAGGATGAATAGGGATCCTCATAATCGCCGATTTCACCTACAACGGATACTTTTGCGAGATATGCCTGCCCGGGAGAAACAAAGCTGTTGTCTATCGTCGGCATGAACAGCGCCGCAACCGCAAAAATGAAGAAAACCAATGCCGCGATAACAATCCCGATGATGATCAGCGCCTTCTGCCAGCCCTTCATCTTTTTCTTGTTGTAATAGTACGGATTGATCCCCGGTGCAGCTCCCGTTCCAAACGCCGGAGGTGGTCCTGCATACTGTGTTCCTCTGTACGGCGGCGGTCCGCCGGGCGGGTATTGATTGTTCATGGTCACATTTTCTCCATCCTGCTGCGCAGCAGCACACTCATTACAGCGCCTTATCGGCGATTTCCTTCTTTAGTTTCAGCGTCAATTCCGCCACGGACATCTCGCCAAGTTCGCCTTCCTTAGACGAACGCACGGGAATGATTCCGCTTGCCGCCTCTTTTTCACCGATCACGAGGATGTAAGAATCGCGAGCATTGCGCGCCTCGCGGATCTTATAACCGATCTTCTCGTTTCTGCCGTCAACCTGCACACGAAGCCCTTCGGCGCGCAGTTGATCGGCAAGTTCTTCCGCATACGCATTGAATGCCTCCGTGATTGTTAAAATTTTCACCTGCACGGGCGCGAGCCAAAGCGGGAACTTTCCGGCAAAATGTTCCGTCAGGATTCCGATGAAGCGCTCGATGCTGCCGAAGATCGCACGATGAATCAGATGCGGAATATGACGACTCCCATCCGAACCGACGTACGTGGTCTCAAAGCGCTGCGGCATCTGGAAGTCGAGCTGTATCGTCCCACACTGCCAGGTCCTGCCGAGGCTGTCCTTCAGATGGAAGTCGATCTTCGGACCGTAGAAAGCCCCGTCGCCTTCGTTGATCACATATGGAATGCCGATCTTCTCCACGGCGGACTTCAATGCGGCGGTCGCGTTGTCCCATTCCGCTTTCGTGCCCATCGAGTCCTCAGGCTGCGTCGAAATCTCCACGTGATATTCAAAGCCGAATAGCTTGTAGATATAATCCGTCAGTTCGATCACGCTGACGATCTCCGCCTCGGTCTGCTCGGGCAGCATGAAGATGTGTGCATCGTCCTGTGTAAAGGTTCGCACACGGAAAAGCCCGTGTAGCGCGCCGGAAAGCTCATGCCTGTGCACCTGACCGAGCTCGGCAAACCGGACGGGCAGATCGCGGTAACTGTACATCTTGTGCTTGTACAGCAGCATCGCGCCGGGGCAGTTCATCGGCTTGACCGCATAAGCGCCCTCGTCGATCGTCGTGAAATACATGTTTTCCTTGTAATGATCCCAGTGTCCGGATGTGTGCCAGAGGGCTTCGTTCAGAATGAGCGGCGTGCGAATCTCCGTATAACCGCGCCGCGCGTGTTCCTCTTTCCAGAAAGTCTCGAGCTCGTTTCGGATGATCATGCCGTTCGGCATGAAGAACGGGAAGCCTGGTCCTTCCTCGAAGATCGCAAAGAGATCCATCTCCTTGCCGATCCTGCGGTGGTCGCGCTTCTTCGCTTCTTCGATCTTATTCAGATATTCCTGAAGTTCTTCCTGACTCGGGAAAGCCGTGCCGTAGATGCGCTGCAACATCTTGTTGTGCTCGTCTCCGCGCCAGTACGCGCCGGCGACGGACAGCAGCTTGACCGCTTTGACCTGTCCGGTGGACTGAACATGCGGACCCTTACAGAGGTCGACAAACTCGCCCATCTTATAGAAGGAGATTTTTTCGCCCTCCGGCAGATCCTCGATGAGCTCACGCTTGTACGGCTCGCCGGATTCATCCGCCCACTTCAGCGCGTCCGCGCGAGACAGTTCGAAGACCTCCAGCGGGTAATTCGCCTGAACGATCTTCTTGATTTCCTTCTGGATCGCAACAAGATCCTCGTCCGCAAACCGGTGCGCCAGATCGAAGTCGTAATAAAACCCATCCTCGATCGCAGGTCCGATCGCGAGCTGCGCCTCCGGCCACAGGCGCTTCACCGCCTGCGCTAAAATGTGCGACGCGGTATGACGGAATGCATCACGTACTTCAAGATCGCTGAAATCCAATTTTTCCTTTGCCATATCCTGCTCCATATTCTCTACGGACAAATTCCCAGTCTATTCTGAACGATGAACTCCGAATGTTCCGAACAAAAACGTAATAGAGATATTATAGGGGAATACGGCGGAAAATACAAGAAATCATTAGACTCGGACGATCAGCGCGACCAGGGAAAGTTTACAAAAGTTTATCGATCTCATCGATTGAGAGACCGGTGTACTTCGCAATCAGAGGCGCTTCCATTCCATCCGATTTCATCCTACGGGCATCCTCGGCTTTACCTTCCGCTTTACCTTCTGCTTTGCCGTCAGCTTTCCCGTCCATATATTGTTGATACAGGATCGATTTGTTCAGTTCTTCAGCCCGTTCTTCTCTGCTGATCATCTCTCGCTCCTTTTCGTCCAAATTCACGACGCGGATTATCTCCGCGGCTTTCTTTATGTAATCCGGCGCACCACTCACAGCTTCTCCGGTACGGAAATACGTCCGCCACTGCCGCTGCACTTCTTTATCTATATTATCTTTTACGAGCTCAAAATATGCAAGCTTTATCATGTCCTGAGAGAATGTCATTGACTTTTGATGTTCCTTTGATATAATTTTAATAACAAGGGCGGTTGCCGCTTTCTCGGCAGCTGAACCTTAGTTGATTTTTAGTCAGAGATTCAGCTGTTCCGTTTAGGGCAGCTGTTTCTTGCGTTTACAATGCACGATGTACATCTCAACAATTTCCACAGCTATTTGAACAATTTGCAATACAACCTGTATTGATACCTTATCCATCGCTTCACCTTTTCCTTTCGGTATGGGTTCAGCGTCCGCCCTTGTTATTTGCATATTAATCGGTTTCCCGAATAATATCATCTTGTTCAGAATCGCCCGATGGATCGGTGTCCGGCGTCCTATCGTCCGGATCTTCGTCATCCGGCTTTCCCGGCGGCGGTTCGTATTTCGGAACGTATATACCGGTGCCTTCGATCGTCTTATGACCGCTGTTTTCAAGATCCGATATGCCGAAAAGCCTGTTTGACGCGACGATCCGGCGGATCGGAATCGTCACGCTGTAGTGAAAGCCGGGGGCATCCCCGTCGGTACCATCTACGCGCACAGAGACTTCTGCCGGCGAAAGATCGTAGATGCGTGCGATCTCCGATGCGAGTCCCTCCGCAAGATCCGCCGTAAATGCACCGCGGATTTCTGCCGTTCGCGCCGTCGTGTAAGCCAGTCCTTCCGACCGAACCACGCGTGCATGCGCGAGCTGAAGCGACATGAACTGTGTGATCAGCGCAAGCAGGATCGGCAGCAGCGCCGCTGCAACGATAAACTGTTTCATCGGTATACCGCGAGCTGCGCGCGAAGCACTTGACCGGTCAGATGCATCCACGAATCTTCACCCGGTCCCGCGATCAGCATATAGAGGGAGACGCCGAGTACGATCATCCCGATCAGCACGATGTATTGTTTCATGACCGCACCCCGCGCCTATTCAAACGTCAAAGTTGATTCAAGTTTCGTGCGCGTGTTGTCGGTCACACTGCCTGCGGTATCCTTGAAACTCAGCACCATCGAGGACAGTGCAATGCCCAGAATGACCATCGCCAAGAGTACAATAATTTGCTTCATTTTCTTCTCCTTCCAAAATAACGATTAAAAAAACAACTGATCGAGCAGTTCTTTCTGTTCCAGATAATATGCCACGTAGATAAAATTCATGAACACGACGAGCACGTTGATGATCACAGGAAAGAACACGACGTCGCTCATAAATTCGCTGCGCCTTTTCAAAGCCGTCGTCCGCATCTCCTTCATCGCGTTCTGATAGGACTGCAGCGTGGACGCAAGCTTCTCGGGCGTCACCTCGTCCCACCGCGCGATGATCCGGATGAAGTCGCTCGCCACCGCCGTTCCCGCTTCTTCTGTGAAGCATTCGATCATGCGGTCCTTCCGGTTTCTTCTCAGACACGTCAGTGCCTTTGCATAAGCGGTCTTCAGCAATCCGTCCCCCTGCGCGAACTGTTCGAGCAGCGCATCTGCGGAAACAGAAGCGCCCTTCCCCGATGCGACGAGGTTTCGGATCAGCGCGATCGCATCAAAGATCTCGCGATCCACTCGCTCGTCCCGGATGCGTCCGTTCACCCGACCGAACGCCGTATGCTTTACACGTAAGAGCACCTGGCCCGCCCGAACGCGAAACGGAAGCCTGCGTGCTTCGCCCGTTTCCGGAAACGAATGCTGAAATCTCCCCGGAAACACATCTGCGGGAATCATAAAATATGCCGCCGCCCCAAGCACCGATAAAATGATGAAAAATGCAGTCTGATCGTTCATCTTAGAAATCCAGCTTTCTGTTTGTAACCAGCTCAATCAGAAAAATGTTCACCAGAAACAGAAAGACCGCAATGCTGAACAGACCGAAGCCCTCCGCAGTGAAAAACTGATTGCGCAAAAATCCGGCAGGCGTGATCCCGAGCATGCCGATGGATACGAAGATCGACCCCATATACAGAAGCGGTATCAGGAAGACGACGATCCGCACAGACTCGCCGTTGATCCTCTTGCGCTCCTCCGAAAGCGTCCGCGCTTCTCTGAGCTGCACAAGCAGGTCTTCGAGCGCAAGCGCGATATCCCCGCCGGAGATGACGGCAGTCTTAATGTTGTAAGCCAAGATGCGACTCCAATTTGTACCGACGCCATAGGAAAACGCATCCGTTGCCGTGCCAATCCGCGCTGCGTCGCCCGTGCTCCGAATCTTCAAAAGCAACGCAGAAAGCAGCCGACTCGTCACCCGAATGTCTCCGCCGCCCGAAATCACAAGTTCCATCGCCTCGAAGATGTTGCCGTTTGCCACCCAGTACTGCGTCAACAGCGCCGCTACGAGCGTCTCACCCTCGTAGCTCCCTCTGCGGCGCAGGCGCTCGAGCCGGACGCGCATGTAAAGATACGGAATCAGCGCAAAGGCGGCACCGATGATCACCGCGGTGCCGAACGGTAAGTTTTTTGCCGATACCGTAAACACGAGAAAAAACAAACCGATCATAAATGACAGAAACACCGTAGCAGACACGGGCCTCTTCATCACCGTACACAACATTTCATCGAGATGTGCCGACAGACCGAAAGTCTTCTCAGAAATCGAACGAACGCGGGCAAAACGTTTTCTGCTGCGCAGCACGGACACCAAATTCGCGATGCGCTTTCGCATCAGAATGAGCATGCCCGTGAGCAACATTAAATACAGCGCGCCGGATATGATCGATATGATCACATAGGGATCGGGTCTTGCAAACATCAGGAAAGACTCCGTTCTGACAACGCGCGCAGGCGCTGATCAAAGGACATAAGCGCTTCGGCATCTGCTTCATAGCCCGCTTCCCGCTTTTCATCGCCGAGATGGTACATCCATCTCCAGTCATCTTCCGATGGAAGATAACGGCACACCTCATGCATCGCGATCCGCCGGCTGTCCGCCGAGAGATCCTCCTCCACATCGAGTTCGTAAATCCCGCGCAGCCTTTTTCGGTTGCCCGGTCTTATATTCGCAAAATGAAATACATAATCGAAACTGTCCGCAATGCGCAGCGCGATTTCCGCCGTATTTCCGCCGAGACTGCGAACGATTTCCGCAGCCGCATCCTGTGAAAACGCCAACGGATCATGACAATGATAGGTCATCTTCATGCGCCTTGTGCCCTTGCGTGCGATGCGCACCGCCGTATCGAGCGCGATCCCATCCCGTGCTTCAGCGAGGATGAAATAATCCGCATCGCTGCGCATGAGACTCTTGGAAATCCCCGCGAGCTTGTCGCCGTCCGCGATGATCTGAACGACGGGCGCGTCCGGCATCAGCGTGTGCATCGGAATCTCCGGATCCGTTTCGACCAAAACCCCTTCAAGGGTGGGATCCTCATAGCTTTGCCATGTCGCGAGAAATGTTGTCTTCGCCGAGCGCACGCTGCCGCAGAACACCACGTTGTAGCCAATCCTGACCATGTCCTCAAAGAGCGGCACCGCATCTTCCGGTATCGTACCGCGCGCGGTCTGTTCCTCGAATGAATAGATCGGGATCACATATCGCCGGAAGATTACCGCTTGCTGATTTTTCTTGACCATGCCGCCCCGGAATACGGTCACGCGCGTTCCGTCCAACATATAGATCTCATGCGTCTCGCTGTCGAGGCGCTCTTCGGGAGACAGTAGCAACAGTGCACGAATCAGTTGCGCGCTCCGCTCTCCGCTGATCGTCTGCGGCATAAGCGTCATCACCCCGTCCTTCATAAAATAGATCCGCTCTCCGATGATCTTCGCCGAACTGCTCTGCGCATATTCCGCGCCGAACCACTCTGCGATTCCCGCGAGTCCCCAGATCTCGTGGAAGACAGCCTCAACCGCATTCTCGTACCAAGACGGGATCTTCGGAATATCCGAATCACCCACGACCTCCGACACCCGGAATGATTCAAGAATCTGTTCGATGCGGCGCTTCATGATATCGGTCTCCGCCTTGTATCCGATAATCGCCCGTTTTTGCAGTGTAACCGGATCCGAAGATACGGGTTCTCCACCGAGAAAGTCCGACTCCATCTCGCGTTCCACCGCCTGACACAGTTCACTGAAAGTCATCTCACCGATCCTCCCTGCGGATCAGGATCAGGGATGGCGCACCCTGCCCCTCCGCATATTCCCGGATCTGCTTATACGCATCCGGCGTGCAGATGATCTCCACATGGTCGATCATCGATGTACCGTTCACCCTGCCTTCTCCCTGATCGCCGGAACGGATCAAACCGCCGTTTGCGATGTCCTCAACTTCCCGGTCTTGATCATCCTTCACAAATGCGACCCTGTAGATCCCGAAATCCGCACTACCGTCCGCTGTGGCGATCTCCACATGATCGCCGCGCCGAAGAGAAGAAGAGCGCATGAGGATCCATCCGCGAATCAGGACAAAGAACGATTCATCCCGGATGACGTCTTGCGAACGCGCGCTCAAAACCCGTTCCGAGATCTGCCCACCGGCCGGGATCTTATCCGTCACGATCATACCGGTTACCGACTCAAGCGTTTTCGGGGTAACCGCATCCGCAATCAGCGTATTGCCGGGCACGGACACGACGCGCACCATCGAGACGTCAAGCGCTTCTCCGGGCGCAATATCTTCCTGCGCCGCAAGGACGTCGTCCATCAGCACCATCTCCCTTCCCCGAACCTCCCAAGCGGCCAAGAGCAGCACCGCGAGCAGTACGAGAAATAACCCTGTAAATTTTCGAAGTTTGCGAAACATAAGCGATCCCCTCATAAAAATGGCGGCAAAATGCTGACAAAATTAAAACAGCCACCGGTTTCCATAATTTACCGGTAGCTGTAGTATACCATATTTTCCCAATACGTCAAGGATATTTTTCTACTTTTGTTATTTTTTTACATACAGACAAATTTCGTTGAGCATACAGGCCTCGCAGTCCGGTTTCCGTGCATGACAGACACGGCGTCCGTGCCAGATGAGACAGTGATGGGACTGAGACCAGCGCCCCTTCGGCAGGTTTTTCATGAGCGCTTCTTCCGTCTTCAGGACGTCGGGCTCCGCGCAGAATCCGATGCGGTTTGCCACGCGGAACACATGCGTATCCACGGCGATGCGTTCTTCGCCGAAGCCCACTGCAAGGACGACGTTCGCAGTTTTCCGCCCGACGCCGGGCAACGTCTGAAGCGCGTCAAAATCCTGCGGAACCGTTCCGTCAAAGTCTTCAATGATTTTTTGGGCAAGCTTGATGATGTTTGCGGATTTTGTCCGGTACATGCCGATCCGCGCAATCACTTCCTGCACTTCAGGCTGAAGCGCCCCGGCAAGCGCCGGCGGATCCGGCCATCTTCTGAACAATTCCGGCGTAACGGAATTGACGCTTACGTCCGTGGTCTGTGCTGAAAGCACGACCGCAACGAGCAGTTCCCATATATTATTATGAACGAGGGCACATTCCGCATCCGGATAGCATGCGGCAAGCAGATCGATTGCGGAAGCGATCTTTTTCTTTGAGAGTACAGCCATCAGCCCGGCGCGTCACGCCGTTCGGCTTTGTGCGCTTTTTTATATTCATACATTTTTTCATCGGCCTGAGAGAGCAGATCGGAAGAAGAAATCGTGTTGGTCTCCGGCACTTCGATGACGCCGTAGCTGAAGCTGCGTTTGTATGTAATCGCGCCGCTTTCATCCGTATATTCATCAGAGGCAAGATTGTCCCGGAGTCTTTCGAGAATCGCTTCCGCCTCTTCAAGCGTCTTATTCGCAGCAAGAAGCATGTATTCGTCCCCGCCGAGTCGGCAAACGACCGCATCCGACGAAAACTGTTTCAATAGTTCCGATACGGTCAGAATGTATTTATCGCCTTCGGCATGACCAAATACATCGTTGACATATTTGAGTCTGTCCATGTCGATGAAACAGATGATGCATGCCTTATGCTGATCAATCCAACCGTTCAGGAGCTTCATGCCGTAATGCCGGTTGTACGTACCGGTCAGCATATCTTTATAAGCGACGTTTTCAAGTTCCTGTTGCTGCTCTTTTTCATGGGTGATATCGTGCAAAACCGCCGCAACCGCATTGTGACCATACCATTTTACAGAATAGAGAATAACGGAGAACCATTGAATTTCCGTATCGCTGATCAGCGGAAACTCTTCCTCCAGGAAGTTGGCATCCTCCTCCATCTCCTTGGCATAATCGAGCAAAATAGCGTACAGCTGCGCTTCAAAGATGTCGTTTGTCAATGCTTTTTCAATCGGATGATTTGCAAAGAGATGCTCGCCCGTCTCCTTATCGATCATGACGATCCATTCCGTCATCTGGCTGGTGATCGTCTCGAAAAGGCTGTTGCTGCGTTCGAGTTCCTTTGTCGACTTTTGTATCTCTGCGAGTTCCTGCTCATGTTCGGCCTTGCGTTCCCGAAGCTGATCGATCATCAGGTTGAACGCATCCGCGAACTCCCCCATGAAGTCAATATGCTGTTCGTAATTGCCGTTCGCGACCTGCTTGGTCTGCCAAGTCAGATGTTTCAACGTGGCATGAAGTGATTTCAACCCGGTAGCGAGTTCATTATCCGGACCCGGGGTCTTCCCGTTCAATTCCCCTCTGGCGAGATCCGATGCAAACGACCGCACTTCGGCGAGTGCATTGCCGAAGAATAACAAACCCTCCCCAAGATCATGGAAATCTTCGGGGAGGGACTCGATATTCAAAGAAGCGCGACTCGGATAATAAAGCAAATCGCGAAGATAATCAAATAATGTCTGAGCTGATGTATCCGATATTGGAATCAACCTTCCTTTTTAAGAGGCAACCGAACCCTGGAAACGACAAACCCGATCACCGTTTGCCCAACAATCCACCTCATTTACATCGTATTTCTTGCCGGTAAATGCTTCCAGAATCCCTGCAATGAACCCTTCATCGTAATTGCAGACGGTTTCGTTTGTAATCGGAAGTCCACTGCAGTCGAGATCTTGACCGACGGTCAGCACGAGGTTTCCGGTCTCCGGATCAAAGGCTTCCATACGCAAAATGCCGATCTTAAGCGATTGAAGCGCCGCCTGAAGGTTTGCAACGAAAGTATCGAATTCAACCGTCAAATCCAAGACGTTCTTCGCGAACTCTGTCCCCGCGAGGAAGCCCGCTCTGCGAAAATATTCATTTGCCTTTTCCGGGCCGTAATCTTTTGTCAGAATGTCGAGCATCGTATACTGCATGAGTCTGTATACGAGCACCGGCATCTCCTCGCCGAGGTCTCCGCGCCCCTCCTTGATATCTCCCAAATTTTCCCATTTGAATTCGTGCAGCGTTTCTTCCTTTTTGAAAATATTCATTTGACCCCTCTTTTCTGCATTGTTGCTACTCCCAAAACATACAATTTGCAAAATCCCCGTGCAATTTACACTGCCCTCGAATTGCAATTAACGCTCTTATTATATAGCCCGCCTCGCCTTCTGTCAAACACTGAAAATGCGCAAAATCTCCGCAATATCGCCCTGTGTCGCTCCCCCCATAACCGCTTTCACCGAACCGGACAAACACCCGATTCGCACCCTTCATCCCCGATATCGTATTCAGTCTCTTCTTTCTCATACTTCGAGATCAGCGACGGAATGAACGGTTTCATTTCTGCGATACGCTGTTCATACGCTTCCTGAGATATTTCTTCAAATGGCAGCAGTTCGTAAAAACTGTCATCCAACGGTAGAAATGAAAGTGCCACGATGTCATCCCAGTATTCCCAGACCCATTCTTCCACCGCATCCCATTCATCATCGCGTACGTGCACGGTGATGGAACAGTTGTGCTCAACGTAGTTCTCCATGAACAGTTTGTAGATTTCAAGCTGTTCGATTGCGGAAACATCTCGCTTGATCTTTCCGACGGGTGCCTTGACCGGAAACTCGACCACCTTCGTGCTCGCCGTTTCGCGTGACTGCCCGACCTCAGGGAATACGGGATATTCAAGCTCTTCACAGACTTTCACGAGCGGATCGTCCGCCGAGATCCGAATCCTGCGGACAAAGTACGGTGCGTGTGAAAAATGGACGCCGCTCGACACGACGGGAAGCAGACTCAGCGTACCTTCCGGTTTGATCGTTGTAATGAGCAGCGGTTCCTGAAATCCGAGCTCTGCGGCATATTCCTGCGCGGCTTCCCGGGCCGCCGTTTTCAAATCCAGCAGAAGCGCTTTCTGCTCTGCCGCCGTGAGCCCTGTTGCGTTCACCATATCCTGCCATCCCGTCAGGGAACATCCGAGCAGCTTGTCGCGTTGCTGCACGGCATTCCATTCGGGGATTTCGAGTTCAGTGCAGGTCATGCGATAACCTGCCCGAGCCGAAAGCCGTTGTGCCGCAAGCAATCCTTCACGGTCGAGATGCTCATCCGTTACAAACCCCATGACATTGACGGTCGTCAGATTGCAAAGACCTTAGCTGTCAAG
>JAISKP010000080.1 GCA_031260885.1 Eubacteriales Family XIII. Incertae Sedis bacterium | reverse complement strand
TTAAATTATATAAACGGGATATAAGAGCGTCCAATACCAATAGCACATGACAGATAGTACATTTACGAATACTACCGGGGACTGAACACATGAGACCCTATTGAGTCTGCACTATTTCTTCACCGAAACGATACCATCAGCGGATCGTTCTTTTCAGGCGATACATAGATTGCGCCGACGGGACAATCGTCCTCGCAGGCGGCACAACACATGCAGTCTTCCGGATATACAGCCTGTGCCTTTTTTGTTTCTTTGTCACAACGTATGATGTCACAGGGGCATGAAATCACGCAGATGCTACAAGCTATGCACTTTTCCTGATCTATTGGATTAATTGCCATTAAAAGTCCCTCCTTCACGCCTCACCGGCATCTATACGTCAAACGGATGTTCCCATGCCAGCCAACGCTGTGCATAGGTTTCTGTGGGTGGCTTTCGCCACGCTTCAGGCACCGCTTTTTTATGCATGACCATCTGTCCGTTTTCATCCTGTTGCATCAGCACCCAGGCCTGCCAGTCGTCATTTTCGACCGGAAAATCCTCCCGGAAATGCCAGCCGCGGCTCTCCTCGCGCATGAGTGACGAACGCAGAATCATTTCCGCGTTTAATGCCATGTTCTCCGTTTCGTGACAGATTCTGAGTTCATGTGTGTTCTCCGCGCGCATCTTTGGAATCGTATGCGTCCGCAAAAATGAAAGCAGTTCAAGCGTCGGTTTCATGCGATCCGCATGCTTTATATGCAGTACATACCAGGGCATCATGTAGTTTTGCAACAATTGAAATACGAAATGCGGATCGAAACCGGTATCGCGTTCTCTCGCCCGAAAAGCATGTGCAAGTGCCGCGCCTATATCCGGTTCCGTAAACAGCAACGCATCAGCACTCTTTACGAACGCAGCCGCCGCATTGCCTGCACGTTTACCGGTTACCGCTGCCGGCGCAAGTCCGGGTGGCGGTCCCTGCATATGTGCGCCCCACATCCAGGTGGCAAGACAATCACCCGCTGCGTACAGTCCTTTCAGATTGGATGCCCCGTCCAGATCGACCGGCCAGAGACCTGCGGATGATTCCTGACAGCCACCGGCTGCCGCACCTCCAATCATCGGGAACTTACCACCGGCAGCCGGGTCGAGGCCGACACGCTCGATTTCTTTCGGATTGCCGCGCTTGATGAGATACTCATTGATTGTCTTCAGATCACGCTCCGTTGCCTTCCCGAAATCCCAAACAATGGGGCCATAACCCGCATGAATCGTACTCGCAAGCGAAAGGTCAAAACCGCGGTTCGGCAATCTGCGCCCATACCCATCGTCAAATTCGAAATAGGCAGGATAAATCTCGCCGGTACCCTTCCACATTGGATCCTTTGCAATATTCATATGCATATCAGGAAATTCTTTGCCGCTGATCACCGCTCCGGCGCGATAAGCCATCGCATCCGCATCTCCGGTCTGCCCTGATACATTCATACCGGGCGGTTTAAAATAATTGCGTCCCGCCGACAGGACGGTCGCTTTTGCCCTGATGACATAGCGATCATCCCCATCCATCGGAAACCCCACAGCACCGAAGATTTGCCCGTCCTTTTCGAGCAGATCCGTAACCATCACACGATCCATGAAACGCACACCTATGCGCTGCGCGTACTTACGCAAAAAAGGTGTCACCTTACGATGGCTGAGCGGGATCATCCCGTAGACGGAATGTGGATCCACCTCATCGTGACCGGCGTTGCTATCATAGATTTTTGTATGATAGGCCTGCATCTCCTCTTCGGGAACAGGAAACGGTACGCCCCACGCCTTCATGTCGAGATAAGTCTGCCAGGATTCCTTTAAGAAAATGGCTGACCAGTCCCGATTGTTTATGTATGAAGAGTTCTTGTTGATAAAGGCAAGAGAGGAATCATATTCCATTCCCCAGTCTTCGTTGAACACCGACCAAAAGCCGGATGCCATAATGGAGGCACCCGAATATCCGGCGCCCGCTTTATCCGCAACAAGCACATCCAAACCTTCGTTTTTCGCGCTCACCGCCGCAAACAGGCCGGCAGTACTGCCACCTATGATTAACACATCGCAGTTGAATTTTTCCATACGATCTCTCTCCTTTACGAATACAAGTCTACAACGTAACGGCGGCGTAGTACCCTTCTTTTACAGCCCACTCCACTGTCCTTGCTTTTACGCAGTCACCTATCTGGGTGTAGCGTTCGGTCAGTCCCATGTAGCGGTCTGCCTCATCTTTTAACGGTCTCATGCCGACTGAGAGGATCACTGTGTCCGCAGGGATTTCTATACGCTGACCGTCCTTTTCCGCGACTACGAGAGCATCCCTTATTTCCTTACAAGCATAGCGTAGCAGGATCGTGATGCGCCCGGTATTTTCGGCTTTTTTAATCTCTACCAGCATTTCATCCCTGTGTGTCTTTGAGGCGTCCGGCATGATGTCATCCTGGAGTTCTATGATCGTCACGCGCTTGCCCATAGCGGCAAGATGCAGAGCAGTTTCGCAGCCGATCTGCCCGCCGCCCACCACTGCGACATCATCTCCAAGCATATCTTCTGAGCCGTAGGCTCCGATCGCCGGGATGGATTTTTCCGCTCCGGGGATTCCGGGAATCAGCGGTACGCTGCCTACCGCTGCTATAACGGCGTCGAACTTTGAAATATCAGCATGGTCAGCTTCCGTATTGAGCCTGACTTCCACGTCCGACTTTTCGATCTGCCTGATCAGATATGCCTTATACTTTGCAAGCGGATATTTAAACGGCGCGTGGTCTGCAAAGTGCAGCTTACCGCCAAGGCGGTCTTCTTTTTCAAATAATGTCACGCTATGCCCTCGCGACGCAGCCGTAAGAGCAGCCTGAATGCCCGCCGGACCGCCGCCTATCACGGCAACTTTCCTGCTTGTTCCCGCCGGAGGTAGCTGTACCAGTACCGATTCCAGTCCGACCAGGGGATTGACCGAACATTGCATATGCTGTGCGTAATTGTCCGAATCGTGGCAGCGCATACACTTGATACAGGGCGTAACGTCTTCCTGGCGCAACGCCGCGCCCTTTTTCAGAATATCGATATCCGCGATAAATCCGCGCGCGATCGCGACGAAATCCGCTGTACCGTTCGCGATCAGCTCATCCGCATCTGCTATGCTCCCGATGCCGCCGATCGTAGTAATCAGCTTATCTATTTTGCCCGATTCCTTAAAAGCTTTTGCCAGATAGACGTTGGGCATATCGGGCAGGAAACCGCACGGATGCGTCGCTGTCATCCAGTCGCTGTTGTGCATACCGGCGGACACCTGAATGATATCAACATTCTCCTGCAGGATCTCAGCGATGCGAACGCCTTCATCAAGATCGATGCCGCCTTCTTCAAATTCATCGCCGGATATACGGAGTTCGATGATCATATCGGGACCGAGCGCTTTGCGAAGACCATCGATCAACTCCTTGGGATAGCGACATCTGTTTTCTGTACTGCCGCCGTATTCATCTGCGCGCTTGTTGGTAAGCGGTGAAAGAAACTGGGCGAGCGGAATGTTGTGCCCCATATGCAGAAGCAGACCGTCAAAGCCGATCGCTTTGATCGCCTTAGCCGTTTCGATATAGGCTTCTTTGTACTTCTGCATTTCTTCTGTCGGTATCGCGCGTCCGCCCGGCCCACCCATGATCGGGCAGCCGTCGCAGACCGTATAGCCGTCCGGAAAAACGCCGATGAGTTCCATCGTGCATTTCGCGCCGTATAGATGAATGCGCTCCGTCAGGTCGACGAGCCGGTTCCGGTGGTTCGGCGTCGTTACATCCCAGCTCGCATGCGTACCATCGTCAAATGCCCCGCCGACCGAGACGCCCGCACAGGTCACGATGCCCGCACCTGCCTTTGCGCGATCTTCAAAGAAGCGTATCCCTTCTTCCGTGGGATACGGCTGTCCGCTTGACGCCGTATGTATCGTCGACGGAGCCGATATGATGCGGTTTTTCACAAAGTGACCCGCAACCCTGACGGGCGAAAAAACATGTGGATAATCTCTGTACATTTGTAGCCTCCTCGAATCCGTTTCCTGTATGTCACGTGTTCTCACAATGTCTGTTACTCACATTGAGGGGTCAATGAGTATCTTTATCTGTCCTGATTTATCTTTCCTGTCAAGCCCCTTAACCACAGCATCATCAAGAGATATGATGTCTGTGACCATACCCGGAAACCGTATCTTGCCTGCATTTAGCATATCAAGATATATCTGAACTTCATCGGGGGTGTAAACAAAGGAAAAGTCGATATCCGGCTCAAAGATGCTGAAGCTCGAAGGAACAATCTCCAGCGTCTCTCCGATCGTGCCGATGACCATCACCTGACCGCCGGGTCTGACGCACTCATAGATCAGATTTTTAAGACTCGGTGTGTGTCCGGCGCATTCGAATACGACGTCCGCACCGACCGATTTTCCGAGGATATCCCGAATCGTTTCACCGATCTTTTCTGTCGTCTTTGCGTTGATAAAATAGTCAGCACCATACTCCTTCAGGATCGGCTCTTTGCCGTCACTCGTCCCAAGCACGATGATGCGGTTTGCGCCCGCCGCTTTAAGAAACTGAATCGCGGATAAACCGATCGAACCTGTGCCCGATACGACGACATCGTCTCCGAATTTGAATTTTGACTTTCGGATACCGTGCAGGGAGACGCAGATAACGTCAAACAGCACCGCATCTTTCGGATCTACGCCCTCCGGTACTTTGATCAGCATCGTATGGGCTACATCGCGAACCAGATAATACGCCGCATAGCCGCCGTCCGGTCCGCCGATCCCTGCAGTGTTCGGGAACCCGTTGATACAGATATTGGTCTCACCTCTCTTGCAGCTCGGACACATCTGTTCACATGCAGTCGGTGGTCCGAGCAGTAGGAGATCGCCTATCTTATATTCTGTGATGCCTTCTCCTACAGCCGTCACGGTACCAACATTTTCATGACCGAGCACCATCGGAAGCTCCGCCGGTACGCGTCCGCTCTGATAGAATTCCACATCTGTTCCGCATATGCCCACGTAAGCGATCTTTACGACGAGCTGATTTGGGCCGGGTTCGGGCACAGGTCTATCTTCGATACGCAGATCCTTCTGTCCGTATAATGCTGCTACTTTCATAATCACCTCCGGGTAAATTAGCTTTACGCCGCAGTTCCTGTATTAAAAGCAATGTCAACAAGTTAAGCCCGTCATTGCGAGCGAAGCGCGGCAATCCAGTTGAACGGAGTATTGATTTAGCGCTGGATTGCTTCGCTGCGCTCGCAATGACAGACCATCAATAGTTCTTAACTTGTTGACATTGGTATTAACAGGACTGCGGCGTATGTCAGCTATGTTCTGAATCGATTAAGCGTTTTCTTCCTCCTGTCCATATTCACGATCTGCAAGGTTTGCATCCGGAATCTTAAACATCGTCAGAATCGTGATGAGCGAGATTACGAGCATAATGATCATACCGATGTAAGCCGGCGTCATCTTCGTGTAGTCGGGAGGTCCGCCTGCTGCTGCACCTGCTGCTACAGCGGCTCCGACGAAATGCACCATATACGGTATGGCGAAAGCCATAATAACTGCCTGTATCGTCATGATCCACTTGTTTGCAGACTGATACTTTTTACGTCCGTAGACATAACTTGTTACAGCCGGATGCATGGTCGGCATACCGCCGGTCATGCAGGCTACGCCAAATGCCCAGACGCCTATGAGCGCAACAGGACTGTCGGGATTCATAACCGCAAGCGGAATGACAGCAATGAAATACAGGATATTCAGGATCAATGAAGCCTTGATCGAACCGAGTTTGTCATCGATCCATCCGAGGACGTAACTCATCGGAATACCGATACCGGCGCCGATCGCAAGCCACAGGAATACAGGTCCCAGACCTTCTTCACCAAAGATAAATGTGTAACGCACGATCATGAATGCCATCATACCGACGATGACAAACTGCAGGATGCCATAGGAGATGATGAGCTTCCATGCGCGGCTCTCACTGACGAGTTGCTTGAGTGTGATGCTCTCCGAATCGTCCTGATCGTGCGTCGGTGTAAGTGAACCGTCCGGATAAAGACCTACATCTTCAGGTTTATCTTTTACCAGAACCAATGTAAGGATCGCTATAACCAGGACAACTGCACCGACGCCGATATAGGTAAACTGCAGGTTGAATGCATTCGTCATAGCGGTAAAAATCGCGATACCGCAGATGGAAAAGAGCGGAGAACCGATCGTCACCCAACCGAGCGCACGTCCCCTGTACTTGATGAACCAGTTGGCGCAGAGCATGAATCCGCCCATCTGTAGCGGCACGACCAAAAGGCGAACGAGGAAGAGGCAGACGGCATAAAGCGCATAGCTGTTCAGGCTTTCCGACAAGCCGACGCCTGCTGTGGCAAGACCAAGGATGATGGAACTCGGCACCATGAATTTAACAGGGCCGAATTTGATCATGCCCGCACCACAGGCAAGATAGAAGATAATAACGACGTAACCGGCGACCGTAATCGGATTGTTGATCGCCTCGGCAGTCCAGCCGGCTTTCATTAAATACGGAGTAATAACGTTGATGTGGTCGTTCTGCAGACCTGAGTAGAAGAACATATAAAACAGTCCCAATATCAGAATCGGCATGGACTTCGCCACAAATTTCTTGTTTTTGAACATTTTTTTGCTCCTTTCAAAAACAACATTGAGGGGAAATAGGATGAAAATAACGACCGCAGCGGAAGAAGTCCGCTGCGGTTAGAACCAAAGATCAGTTATTCTACAAAGTCATCGGAATCGATATAGTCGACGGCTTCATAACCGGCGATGCGTCCGCTGTTCACTGCGAAGCCCATCGTGTTGCCGGGCAGATAGAAACAATAGGTATCGCCGAAGATGCCGCAGGCATCCGTACCGCAGGAGTAAAGGCCCGGAATCTTGTCGCCGCCGCCGTCCAGCACTTCCATGCAGTCCGTTACGTTGACGCCGCCGAGGGTGCCGTAACCGCAGGGGTAATGCTGCGCGGCATAGACCCTGCCGCCTGTCATCGGATGCATGTATTTTTGATGTTTGAAAAAGTCCTGATCGCCTTCGGCAACAAACTCATTGTACTGCGCGATCGTTTCTTTCAGCCCTTTTTCATCGATGCCGGTCTTTTCGCAGAGTTCCTCAATGCTGTCTGCGGCATAAAAGAAATCCTTCGCCAAAAGTCCTGCCGAGAGATCGCCGAGACTGCCTTCTTCCGCAGCTTCGCTGCCCTTGCCGGACAGGATATCGGAAACTTCCTTTTCCCAGTGATCAACGGTCTTCACGTTGTGATGAACCGTGATATAGTCCAGACCTTTTTTGCGGTAATAGTCAAGTACGCTCTCATCGATGATGGTGAAGCCTGTCTGCAGCTTCTGACGGCGGATCGCATTGCCCGTATAGACGGGGTTGTTGAGTTTTTCCTCATTGATGAAACGTTTGCCGTCCAGATTGACCATCAGGATCGGTTGCCGCATCGTCTCACTGACCGTCTTAAAGACGTCTGTCACACCGGGTATGGTATAGGTCTGTTCGAGAACGGGCGTATTTTCTCCGGCGCCGCTGTCCCACATCATATTCAGGCCTTCACCCTTGATACCGGGGATGCGGAACGAGAACAGGTTTTTGCCCCATTCAAGCCCGATGATCTTCTTGATCATGTCGGGATTGTCACCGAATCCGCCCGAAGCGACGATGACCGCGCTGCTCTCTGCGATCTCCGTACTGCCGTCCGGATGCTCTATCTCCACACCGGTGACGTGTCCGTCCTCAGTGACGATCTTAAGCGCCTTTGTCTCAAAGAGAATATCGACTTCGAGTTCCCGCGCCCTGTCCGTGAGCGCCTTGAACATATTGCTCGCCGCTCTTTCGGCAGGCAGGTTTGAACCTGCGGTTTTCACGATGTGCCATGTCTGTTTGGAGCCTTCAAAGTACTTGAAAGAACCGAGGAACTGCACGCCGATCGCCTCAAGCCAGTCGATCGTTTCACCCGACTGCTCGATATATCTGCGCACAAGCCTGGAATTCGTATTGTGATGTGTAAACTCCATCAGGAAGTTATAGGCATCTTCCTTCGTAAAATCAACGAGCTGTGCCTTTTGATACTTGGATTCGACAGCAAAGAGGCCCATGCCCATATTGGCGGCGCCGCCGGTCGTTTTACCCTTTTCGATCACGATCACGCTCGCGTCTTTTTCCGCTGCAGCAACGGCTGCGGTGATACCTGATGCACCTCCGCCGATCACGATTACATCTGCCTCAAGTTTCGCCATGATAATTCCTCCGTTATCTGATAATGCCATCTGTCAATCACTATGATAAATTTCCAACAAACTCGCGTCCAATGCCAAAACGCGATTTTAATATGCAATATTGTTATTGCAAAAAATGTGATATTATATTGTTGTTCATGATCTGTGACTTTACAAAACAGGGTCACAAATTTTATTTTGGGTTATCGAAAAAAAAGGATGTACCATGGATATTAAAACACTCGAAGCCTTCCTCGTACTTGCAGACCACCTTAACTTCACAAAATCCGCAGAACAGATCTACATCTCACAGCCCGCATTCAGCAGGCAGATATCCAAGCTCGAAGACGAGTTCGGCTGCCCGCTCTTTGTCAGGAACAAGAGGCAGGTCGAGCTTACACCCTACGGTAAGGCTTTTGCCAAGTATGCCCACACAATTTATGATGAGTACAGAAACTGGATCGTTCAACTCCAGCATATGAAAGATCAGACGACCTCACAACTGACGATCGGTTTTCTCCGCGATTTGCCCCAGAGTTATTTTCCGGGCGTCATCCCTGATTTCAAGGCAAAATACCCCGATATCGCAATGAGCTTTGTGGACTGCGATATGTCGGATATCTTCGAAAAACTCATGAAAGAGGAAATAGATATCGCATTCAGCATCTCTCAGGCCGCGACGGACTTCGGCGATATCGCATCCCTTACGATCAGCACCCTGCCGATGTGCGTTGTGCTGCCAAAGGATCATAAATATGCAAACGCAGAGAGCCTGAAGATCGTTGACCTGAAAGATGAGCAGTTTATTGCGGTGAATCCGCAGGGATATAATCAGGGAACAAGGCACTTGCTGGCCATGTCAAAGCTTGCAGGCTTTGAACCCAAGATCAGCGGATATGCATCCTTTGTTCCGAGCATGATCATGATGGTCGGTTTTGGCATGGGCATCACGGTAGTCGCTGACCCCGCCAAGGTCTTCGGCAGCGATCAGGTGACTTTTGTACCGCTTGACGATCCAGGCGCCTTTCTCAATATCATGCTGCTTTGGCGGACCAATTCAAGCAATCATGCGACCGGCAAATTCATCAACCTGTGTAAAGAATTACTGGATCAGCTGCCCCCGCCATCCAAATAAGAGGTCCAGGTTTTCATCGAATAGATTCCCTTCGCAGAAGCCACGAGTTTTCCTGTGCGCCTGATGCGCGCACGCGCTTCGGCATGCGCGATTGTACTGCCGGACTCCACGATGCGGGCTTGTATCTCTAATGTCTCTCCTAAAGAGACTGGACGGTGGAAGACAACAGTCAGTTCAATGGTGGGAACAAAGCCTCCTGCAAACGGATACAATACGCAGGCCATCGAGATATCCAAAGCAGAAGAGATGATTCCGCCGTGAAGCGTACCCGCAGGATTCAGTGCCCACGGCTGTACATCATACTCCGCGAGCAGTTCACGCTTGTCCGCATCAACCTTAAACTTCGAAAGCTTAACGCGGGCATTGATCGTATCTCCGCCCTCAGAAATGGTGGCCGTAGACTCTTCTATGATCTTCAGCATCCGTTCATCTGTCATTTTCTGCCCGTATAGACCTTCGCTTCTTCCTCGCCGCGCAGGACGCGCAGCGCTCCGTTCGCCAACGCTTCCATCTCGAATTCGCCCGGATAGACAAACAATGGAGCTATAAAACTAAGATAGCTCCTCAGGCCGCTGACAACCGTATCCGAATAAGTGATTCCTCCCGATACGACGATCGCATCCACTTCGCCTTTAAGCGCCACGGCATATGCCCCGATCTTCTTTGCGACCTGATAGATCAGCGCGTCAAATACAAGCGCGGCATATTCATCGCCCTCCGCGGCACGTTGAGAGACTTCCTGCATATCGCTCGTTCCAAGATGATCGACTACGCCGCCGTGCTTTGTGATCAGATCGAGCAAAGCTTTCTGATCGTACGCACCGCTGAAGCACAGTTTTGCTACATCAAGTGTCGTCAGCTGTCCGGCGCGCGTCGGTGCCATCGGGCAGTCGCCGCCGAGGATGTCGTCCGCATCGACCACGCGCCCGTTTTTGTGGGCGGCGACAGACACGCCTCCGCCGAGATGTCCGACCACCAAACGTGAAGTCTCATAGGTTTTGCCGAGCTCAGCGGCAGCTCTTCGCGCTACCTCTCGCTGGTTTAACGCATGGAAACGGCTCTCCCTCGGAAAATCCTTTAAGCCGCTGATACGCGCAACGGGTTCAAGTTCATCGATGTCGGGCGGATCGACGATAAAGGCGGGCTTACCGCCCTCTTTCGCAAACTCGTCCGCGAGCACAGCGCCGAGCGTCGCCGGATGCCTTGCGGCATGACAGGTGCGCGCATGCTCAAGCAGAAGCCCTTCCGCTTTGTAAGTCCCTCCTTCGCAGGGGTCAAGCCCGCCTCCTCTTCCGACGAAGGCATCAATGCCGGAGATGGTAAATCCCGCTTCCGCGATCGCGTCTATGATCATGTCGCGTCTGTATTCGCGCTGATCAGGGATGTCCGGAAACGCCGCAAGTTCTTCAGCCGAGTGCTCCACATTTTTTTGAAACAGATTTTCCTCATCCTTGAAGATCGCGATCTTTGTGGAAGTAGATCCCGGATTGATCGCGAGGATTACATATTTATTGTTATTGTCACCCATTTTTATACCTCTTCCGCTCCTGCCAGATAGACGGCGATTGCGATCGTATTGAGCTTCGTCTCGGCCGAATCCGTGCGCGACGTCATGATGATGGGTTTCGCCGCACCCACCATAAGCCCTACTGTCCGGTATCCGCCAAGATAGGTCATCGCTTTATAGAAGATGTTTGCAGCTTCGATATTGGGCGCGATCAACAGATCGGCTTTCCCTGCGATGGGATGATGGTATCCTTTATGCTCCGCCGAGGTCTCCGATATGGCGAGATCGAGAGACATCGGACCGCCGACGATGCAGTTTTTGATCTCTCCGCTTTTATTCAAGTCTTCAAGCGTCTTTGCATCCACGGTCGACGGGATTTTGGGACTGACCGTCTCTGCCGCGCAAACAAGTGCCACCTTAGGTGTATCGATCTTCATCTTACGCAGGATCGAAACGCCGATTTCTATCATCTTTTTCTTGGTCTCCAGATCCGGTGCGGGGATGAAACCGGGATCCGAGATAAACAGCAGCCTGTCAAGCTGCGGAACTTCAAAGAACGGCAGTGCCGTGATCAGGCCGTCTTCATTGCGCAGCTTCTTCTCCGGATTTAATATTGCTTTCAAAAAGAGCGGCGTAGGCAGCAACCCTTTCATGATCATATCGGCGTCGCCCTGTGAGACGAGCCGCGTTGCGATGTCCGCCGAAGTTTCATCATCCGGCGCCTCAACGAGTTCAAACGGGCTGATATCGATACTGTTTCTTGACGCCACGTAATGGATCTTATCCCTGTCGCCGACAAGCACCGCATTGACGATGCCCTCGTCATATGCAGCCCGTACGGAGGTCAGTACCTCATCCGACTGCGCCGAGGCAACGGCGATCGTGCGTCTTTCGGTCGCTTTGATACTGTCAAAGATATCACTGATTTTTTTCATACAAGTCACCATTATTCATTCATATTGTGTTATTTAAATTATTTTGTCATTGCGGGCCTGACCCGCAATCCATGCAAACT
>JAISKP010000048.1 GCA_031260885.1 Eubacteriales Family XIII. Incertae Sedis bacterium | reverse complement strand
CGAACTTTTCTCCGGGAACCCGGAGCGCCCAGTTGATGCCCCCGTCCGCATTGCAGACGCCTTTCAGCGGACGCCCTTCGGAGAGCAATTTGTAGAATGAAATATAATCCCGATCCGCAAAATGACGGTCTATGCCAATGCGGTCATAGTCATAACCCTTCGGCGCATCATTGCCGTCGCATAGTTCAACAAACGCTGCCTGCATTGTGCCTGCGCGCTTCTTCGAAAATGTGCTTTCATTTGATACGACAGTCGCCCTGCAGCCGGCGGCGACAGCGGACGTAGCGATAAACTCCGCAAAAGCCATTGAAATCATCGTCGTACCCGCACAGGCACTCAGCCCGACGAACAGGTATTTCGTTTTTCCGAGGGCTCGCGTCGTATCCGCTTTAGCCGAATACCGTGTCAACCGCCGTTCAATTTTTGAGATGCCGGATTCCTCTTTCGCAGGGCAAAAGCCGGCAAAATGTAATCGATTCTCCATGATTACATTATTTTAACTTTATTGTAATTATTTGTCAATCACAATATTTTCGGATCTCCCCTCTTCTTGTCCCACATCACGATCACACGACGTGGACGATCGGACCGTCTTCACGGATGGCATCCGTCTTGTTGATGCGCAGCAGGGCTTCGTTTTGGAAGATGTCTCCCGGCATGGGCGTTCCGGCGAATGTGGCGCTTAGATGCATCACGATCCTTTTGCCGGGCAAACTCGTCCAGATCGAGTCGTAGTTTCCGAGACAATACCCGACGGTGATCACATTGCCGTCTACGGTCTTCTGAATCGGATAAAAACCCTCATTTGTGATATCGATTCCATCGAGTGTCACCGTTACATCGGCAGGATCGAGATACATCCCCGGCGGCAGGATATCCTTGATCATAAACGTATCCCAACCGCTCATATCCGCCGGAAACGTAAAGCTGATATCGTAACGAACATATTGGTCAATGTCTGTCATCGCGACTTCCTGCGGCTGACCTTCAGAGAATGTCTTGATGAAATCTGCGGGCTTCTTGGGCACAAAGACCGGTGGAATCGGCGGTCTGGTCTGCGCGTCATTGACAAAGAGTTTTGCATCGTTCGTGATGATCGTTGCTCCTGTCCTTGACAGTTTGCTCTGGTCGATGATCGCGTACAAGGTCAGTTGCAGCGTCCTGCCGGCGAGTCGGTTAAAATCATAGCCCGCCGCAAAGGTATATGTCAGCGTCTTGTCCGCCGGAACATAGGCCAGCATGCCGTCTGTTGCCGATGGCGTCAGTCCGTCTACGGTGATCTGGCCGCTGCCGGTCACATAGTTCAGCGCTTCGGGAAGGATGTCCTGAACAGATACGGTGCGATAGCCGCTCATGTCGTTCGGGAAGACCACGCTGACGCGGTAACACAGTGGTGCCGCAAGGTCAACGACGTTCGCCCTTAAGCTATAGGTGTTTCCACCGTCGATCGAGACCTCCTTGATGAACGCCCGGGGCGCCTGATGCGGAGGATCGACAATCGTAACGATCGGACCGGGTGCCCGTATGGCATCCTCTTTGTTGATGCGCAGCAGCGCTTCGTTTTGGAAGGTGTCCCCCACATTAGGCGTGCCGATGAAAGTCGCTCGAAGATGCATCACAATCTTTTTGCCGGGAAGGCTTGTCCAGATCGAATCATAATTTCCAAGACAGTAGCCCACCACGGTAGTGCCGTTTTCGACGGTTTTCTGGATCGGATAGAGACCCGCATGGGTGATGTCGATCCCGTCGAGCGTTACGGTGACATGGGCAGGATCGAGATCCATGCCCGGCGGTAAAAGATCCTTGATCATAAAGGTCATCCAACCGGTCATATCCGTCGGGAACGTAAAGCTGATGTCATAATCCACGAATTTGTCAACATCCTCAAATGGGATTTCCGCAGGTTGTCCCGGCGACAATACCTTGATGAAATCTGCGGGCTTCTCAGGTACATAGATCGGTGGAATCAGCGGACGAGCAGTATCCTCATTGATAAAGAGTTTTGAATCGTTTGTGATGATCGTCGTTCCGGTCGCAGACAGTTTGCTCCGATCGATGGTCGCCGCAAGCGTCAACTGCAGTGTTCTGCCGGCGAGACGGGTGAAGTCGTAGCCGCTCGCAAAGGTATAGGTCAGCGTTTTATCGGCAGCGGTGTATACAAGCACACCGTCCTCAGGTAGCGGCGTCACACCGTCGATCGTGATCGTGCCGCTGTCTGCAACATAGTTCAATTCGACTGGGAGGATGTCCTTGACGGACACGGAACGGTATCCGTTCATATTATCCGGAAACACCACTTCGATCTGATATTTGAGCGGCGCGTCGATGTCAATGACACTCGCAAGCAGGCTATAGGTGTTGCCGCCGTTGGTCGAGACCTTCTTCGTATAGGAAGTGGGGTCGGCGATCCCGCCGTCTATGATTGTGATCTCCGGACCGTCAATCCGGATGATATCCTCATAGTTGATACCCAGCACGGCTTCGTTTCGGAAAGCGTCTCCCACGTTCGGCGTTCCGATGAAAGCGGCACGCACATGCATAATGATATGTTTTCCCGGTAGATCCGCCCAGACTTGATCGTAATTTCCGAGACTGTAAAGAACCGCGAGGTGGCCGCCTTCGAAGATCCTTTGGATCGGATAAAAGCTGTCCTGCGTGATGTCCGTTCCGTCGAGCGTTATCGTGACGTCGACAGGATCAATATCCATGCCCACAGGCAGGACGTCCTTGACCAAAAATGTGCTCCAACCCGTCATATCCGTCGGAAATGTAAAACTGATTTCGTAATCGACAAATTCGTCGGTTTCGCGCTGCGGAATTTCTGCAGACTGCCCCGGAGCCAACACCTTGCTGAAATCATTCGGTTTCTGAGGTAGGATGATCGGCGGAATCGGTGGACGGGCGGTACCCTCGTTGATGAGGAGTTTTGCATCATTCACGATGACTGTCGATCCTTCCGCGTTCAGCTTGCCCTTATTGATGGTTGCCGAAAGCGTCAACTGCAGTGTTGTTCCTGCAAGTTTGGTGAAGTCGTAATCGTTCGCGAATGTATAGGTCAGCGTTTTATCCGCCGGTGTATAGGTCAGCTGACCGTCAGCGGCTGCCGGCGCCAGACCGTCGATCGTAATCCGACCGCTCGCATCGATGTAGTCCAGCGCATCCGGAAGGATATCCTGAACGGAAACAGCATTGTAGCCGCTCATATCAGATGGGAAAACCACTTCAATTTGATAACTGAGCAGAACATCCGCATTGACGATATAAGCAGCCGTATTCCAGGTGTTGCCATCTATTGAAACCTTCTTCGTAAACGAAGTCGGATCGGTGGGATTCGGATTATACTCTTTAAATCCGAAATATTTGGTTGTCGTTGTTCCGGAACCCTCCGTTGTGATCGGAGACGCCGGGTTCCAGCCCGGATTTCCGCTTTGCGTGGAAGTCACCGTCCATTGATACCATTTCGTTCCGAGTTGGAACAAGGACTTAAACCCGTTTATCGGATCTGTCGTATTGATCGGATAGGAAGTGTTGATTGCAAGCGCAACCTGTGACGCACTGAGGGTTCCATCGACTTTCAGATATTCTGCCGGTTTCAAAACCACTCTGTCAGCGATGTTTGCCGTAACGTCGCCTGCGCTGTTCAATGTCTGACCGAGTTCGTTTACGAGATAGTACTCAAGCAAGATCGCGGCATTGGTTCGTGTCAGGACCGGCGTCTCGACATATTGCGTGCAATTGGTATTGTTGAAATTTTTATAGGTCAGCGTGGCATCTCCGTTGTTTGTCGGAAATTCGGTGTTTACAGACTTTGGATTTTTTAGCCGCACGCTGATTGTCAGCTTGGCATCAGACGACGTCGGGACACTGCCTACAGTCCATGTAACGGTTTGTCCGCTGAACAATGCGGTACCCACACCGTGCGTATCGACACCGATGATCTCAAAATCGTCGCTGACGATGTCGGTAAGGATGGCACTTGTTGCCGGCGGAGTTCCCGTGGTCATTCTTGCAGCGAGACTTTCGACAGCGGCGTTAAGCTGATTTGTCGACGGCGTTGCAGTGCTCTTAAAGATCCGTGCATGATTGTTGTATATGATCTGGTCGCCGTTGAAACTCTGATAGCCCTGCGAACCATCGCTGATGATCTCCCAGAGGAGCGAAACGCCGTATTCTCCAAGATTATTCAGGACACCGATTCCGATTGCCTCAATGGTCACCTGTGCACCGGTCTGGTAATAATAATTCCAGGATTTCAGATTTGTCGCGATCTGCCGAATCCCCAATCCGTCATCGGGGTAACCGTTGGAGATCAAAAGAATCGTCACCGGACGCGACTGGTCTGTCCGACTGCGGATCAGTCTGTCTGCTTCCGCAAACGCCGGAGCATAGTTGTTCTGCGTTGAATATGTCGAACTATAGGTGGCACGCATGATCGCATTATGTGCCGCAATATTGTCGGTAAAGCCTGTACTCTCTACAACGTCTCTGGCGAAATTGATCACCGCGACGCCGTGACCGTTATCGGCAAGTTGGTCGATATAGTGGTTGGCTGCACCCTTTTCCGCACTCAGCCGCATTATCGGTTGGGGCAGGAACGGCTGATAATTCATCGGCCCGGGATTCATCGATCCCGGACCGCTATAAATCTGCGGAACAGCATGGGTATGCGGCTGACCACCGGTTGTGAGCGCATTCAACGTAGCCGTCCTGGATGCACCTGAACCGCCGTAATTCCACGTCGGGGTGCCACTCAAATGCGCCCCGTCAAGCGGACAGATGGCATAGAGATTGTCTTGATTTGTGGATACGCTGCTGTCGAGCAGAATGATGACGTCTCCGGAATCCCGCTGATTGCCCCAGAGATTGAAGACGATCTCCGCCTCTCCGGCATCCGCGTTCGTCCATGCTGCGCTCTTGGCCATCTGCACAGCGCCCGGTTGACCGCTCGCCGGATAATCTGCGGCGCGATAACCTTGCGCAGCCGTGTTGGGATGGGACAGTTTTGCACCTGCCGGCAGGGTGGGCACCGTGCCAAACAGTCTTACGCTCGGTCCGGTCGAGAAGACAAAGGGCGACATCGTTATAATATCTTCATCCGCTTCGGCTTCCTCCTCTTCGATTAAGTCGGGAATCAATTCTTCTTCAGCTTCCGCCTCTTCGATTAAGTCGGGAATCAATTCTTCTTCGGACAGCGTAGCCGCGCCGTCAGATGACGGATTCCCGTCGCCGTTATCGCCGCCTTCGTCGTTGATAAAGATCTGTTGTTCAGCCGGGGGTAATGCCTCGGCGTCCTCGTCCGCGGATACCAATGCGGGAACCGCCAGTGTAAAGGTCAGTACCGCTGCAATACCAAATGCTAAAAAACGATTCAGGAAAACTCTTTTTCTTCGTGCACACCGATTCATATGAAACCCTCCTTTTAGACGCGAAGCACTGCCCGTAAAAAGCGAACGCCTTCAACGAGTTTTGTGTTGAACATTATAATTTTTAAAATTAATTACAATGTGATACGTGTATAATACTCCAGTTTTTCAAAAAAACAATATCATTTTTTTGAAAATATTTAGAAATATTAATCTTTATTTGAATGATAGTTTACCGGAATACTCAAATTTACACATTTGCCCCATTTCCTGCCTCGCAAAAATAATTTGCAGCTACAGATCCGGGATAGGCGGCATGGGACAGACGGCGGCACAGACACAGCAGACGCCGCCTGAAAAGCTGTGTAATCCGCTTGTCTTCCCTATGGAAAAAATGGTAAGCTATATATTCATATAAGTTTTTTTAATTATAGCGGGCAGATGCCCGGAAAGTGACGACACCCTATGATCACAGTAACCGATTTGAGTTTGCATTACGGTTCTGACAAACTATTTTCACATGCGAATCTGCTTTTTACGGTGGGAAACTGCTACGGCATCATCGGCGCGAACGGAGCAGGGAAGTCCACCTTCCTGAAAATCCTTTCGGGGGAACTCGAGTCTACGAGCGGCAGTGTTCATTATTCGCCGAAGCTCCGCATGTCCGTATTGAAACAGGATCAGAATAAGTACGATGACTTTTCCGTTATGGAAACGGTGCTCATGGGCAATGCGCGTCTCTATGAGATCATGAAGGAAAAAGACGCACTCTATGCCAAAGAGGATTTCTCCGATGCGGACGGAATCCGCGCATCCGAACTGGAAGGCGAGTTTGCGGAGATGGGCGGCTGGGAGGCCGAATCCGAGGCTTCCAGGGTATTGCAGGGGCTCGGAATCTCCACCGATCTGTATGAACAGAATATGAGCACGCTGGATGGACGTCAAAAGGTCAAAGTACTCTTGGCACAGGCGCTGTTCGGTCAGCCGGACATGATTCTCCTAGACGAACCGACGAATAACCTCGACTATCAGTCCATCGAATGGCTTGAGGACTTTCTGGCGGATTTTCCCGGCACGGCGATCATCGTCTCCCATGACAGACATTTCCTGAATGCGGTCTGCACGCATATCGTGGACATAGACTATTCCGAGATCAAAATGTACGTGGGCAATTACGATTTCTGGTATGAATCGAGTCAACTGATCCAGCAGATGCTCAAAGACCAAAACCGCAAAGCGGAGGAAAAAGCGAAGGAACTGCAGGATTTTATCAATCGGTTTTCCGCCAACAAATCGAAGGCGCGTCAGGCGACATCGCGGAAAAAGCTCCTTGAAGGACTCTCCATCAACGAATTGCCGGCTTCGTCAAGGCGTTATCCTTGGGTGGGATTCTCGCCGGACCGGGAAGCGGGCAAGGATATCCTCGAGGTAGAAGATCTTACAAAGACCGTAGACGGCGTGCTTGTACTCGATCACATTTCCTTTACCATGGGACGTG